>DATLGF010000532.1:0-3334 GCA_035540575.1 Noviherbaspirillum sp. | reverse complement strand
CGCGACCACTGGATCTCGTCGGCGCGCTTGAAGGTGTTGTTGATGCGGCGGACCATGGTCGGAACCGAGTCGTACGCATACAGCGACTGGTCCGGGTACATCGTTTCGGAGGTGTTGCCGTCCGCTGCAACCTGCCAGCCGGACAGGTAGACGGCTTCCAGACCGGCCTTGGCCTGCTGCATCGCCTGGCCTGCGGTGATCGCGCCGAACGCGTTCACATAGCCCTTCTTCGCGCCGCCGTTGACCTTGGCCCACAGCTTCTCGGCGCCTTCCTTGGCCAGCGTGTACTCGATCTGCTTGGAGCCGCGCAGGCGCACCACGTCTTCCGCGGTGTAGTTGCGCTTGATGCCCTTCCAGCGCGGGTTTTCAGCCCAGTCCTTCTCAAGGGCCTTGATTTGCTCTTCGCGAGTTGCCATGGTCATTCTCCTGTCGATGCGAGGTGAAAAGAAAAAAGCGGAAACCGATGGAGAAATGATAGGGAGTTTTTTGCGGGGCAACAAGGTCTTATATAAGACATATAAGTATTTTTTTATCGCTTAAAATCAAATACTTATATCCGTATTTTCATGATACGGAACGTTTTTCCTTAAAATGAAATCGGACCCCGACGCACTGCCGTAGGCGCTTTCACATTATGAAACGCATCTTTTGCATCACGAAATAGCATCCGACGCGCCTGTGAAAGCGCAAGCAGTCCTGCACGTGGAGGGAAGCAAGCGGGACGCAACGCGGGCTTCTCCACTCCATTCAGATCCGGAAAGCCCTCAACGTGCGCATGGCGCGCGAGCGGCGGCGGTCGAAGCGCCGCCGTGTTCATGGAGGCGGCGTGGCCTCCTGGGGAACTCACGCAAGCGCCTGACGCGATATGAGAACGCCGTCGGCATCGGCATAGATCCAGTCGCCGGGATATACGGCCGTACCGGCGATCAGCACGCGCAGCTCGCGTTCGCCTACGCCCTTGCGCACGCTTCGCTGCGGATGCGTGGCGAGTGCCCGCACACCGATGTCGCAGGCGTTGATTTCGTCGGAATCGCGGATGCAGCCGTTGACGATGATCCCGGCCCAACCGTTTTTCTCCGCGAGCGCGCCGAGATTGCCGCCGACCAGCGCGCAGCGCAGGCTGCCGCCGCCGTCGACCACCAGCACGCGGCCCTCGCCCGGCGTCTCCAGTGCAGCGCGCACCAGCACGTTGTCCTCGAAGACCTTCAGCGTCGCGGCGCGCCCGGAGAACGCGGTGCGCTTGCCGAACTTCTGGAACACCGGAGGCAGCACGGCAAGCGTGCCGTCGCCCAGCTTGTCTTCATGGTTGTCGCACAGGTCGCAGGTGGCAAAGGACATCGGAGTCTCCATTCGTTGAACAAATGGCAGATTGTGCCTCAGCCCGCGGCCTGCGTCGCGGCCGGCACGCGCACGGTACGGGTGCCCACGCCGACCGCGGCCAGCACCGCTGCGCAATTGAGAATGCCCACGCAGACGAACAGCCAGGCAGGCTGGCCGGCATCCATCAGTGCGCCGAACATCAACGGTGCGCCCGCCAGGCCCACGTCCAGACCCGAGTACACGACGCCGTACACGCGGCCGGTCGCATTCGCCGGCGCGGCGTCGCGGATCATCAGGTCGCGCGAAGGCCCGGCGACGCCGGAACCGAAGCCGACTGCGGCCATCAGCGCGACCGCGGCAAGACCGTGCAGCAACCCGCTGGCGATCAGCAGCGCGAACATGCCCGAGGCAGCAAACGCGATCGCAATCGTGCGTTCATGGCGTGTTGCCCGTGCGGCGATGAAGCCTCCGAGCACCATGCCCACCGCCGACGCGAGCATGAAGGCGGTATAGCCGGCGGTTGCGGCCGCGAGCGTCACGCCGTACATGTCGCGCAGTGCGGGCACTGCGAAATTCTGGATGCCGCCCAACGCCATCGCGATAATGAAGAAGAACAGCATGCACATCCACACCCCCGGAAGCCGCAGGAAGGCGAGTGCGTGCGCATCCGCGGCGGCCGGTCCGGCGGCATGGCGCGGCCTGGCCTCGCCGCCTTCCAGCAGACCGCGATTCAGGTAAAGCAAGAGCAGTACGGCTGCCGGGATCAACGCCGCCCCGGCGAGCGCCGCGCGCCAGCCGAACAGCTCGGTGAGCGGGATCAGGAAAATCGGCGCGGCGACCCATCCCAGATTGCCGGTAATGCCATGCACCGAGAAAGCGTGTCCAAGGCGCGTTGTGGACACGCGCTTGTTGAGCAGCGTGAAATCGGCAGGGTGGAAGACACTGTTGCCGAGACCGGCGATCGCGGCACCGAAGAGCAGCATCCAGTAGTTCTGCGCCTGCGACAGCACAAGCGCCGACACGCCGAGCAGACCCAGTCCGGCAAACAGAACGGCACGCGCGCCGACGCGGTCGACCACGAAGCCGGCAAGCGCCTGGCCGACACCCGATACCACGAAGAACACCGTCATCAGCATGCCGAGCTCGGCATAGGAGACGCCGAAATCGTCCTTCAGCCAAGGGAACAGCGGCGCGAGTATCAGGTGGAAGAAGTGGGAGACGGCGTGGGCGACACCGACCAAGGTGATCACCTTGGAATCGCTGGCAAACGTGGACGGCGGTCGGGAGGCGGTGGATGCGGACATGGCGGACGAACAGTGATTGGATGGCGCAAGTGTACGCAAAGGCCCGCCGTCTGCTTTAAGATAGAGCGACAAACTTTATCGAAAAACCGCCAAACCCGGAGACGAGCAATGGCTGCCGTTACCCATACCCGTCGCATGCACGGTGTCGCGCCGGAGCCCGAGCGGCCGATGCGGGTCGTCGCGCGCGACCTGCAGGCCATGGAGGTGCTGGCCGAACACAACCATCCCTGGGGTCAGCTGACGTATGCGGTCGAAGGCGTCGTGCGCGTGACCGCCGGCAACAGCACCTGGATCGTCCCGCCGCAGCGCGCGATCTGGGTGCCGCCGCTGCTCAGCCATGAAGTGACGACGCTGGAGCGGGCGCGGCTGCGCGCCTTGTACGTGCTGGCGGAAGTTGCTCCGTTCCAGGACGGGGGCTGCAAGGTGCTGGAAGTCTCGCCGCTGCTGCGCGAGGCCATCGTCGCGCTGGCCGACGCGGAGCCTGCGAGCCTGCGCGAACGGCGGCTGGCCGAACTGCTGCTCGACGAGCTCGCACGCCTGCCGACCTTGCCGATCGCCCTGCCCCTTCCTGCCGACAAGCGCTTGAAAGCGCTGTGCGAAAAGCTGATCGCCGATCCTGCCTCGACCGAGACGCTGGACGACTGGGCCGAGCAGGTCGGGGCCTCGGCGCGCACGCTGGCGCGTCTTTTCGAGCGCGAACTGGGAATGAG
>DATLGF010000531.1:0-5994 GCA_035540575.1 Noviherbaspirillum sp. | reverse complement strand
CTCATACCCAGCTCCTCGCACTACGACGTGACGCACATGACCACCGCAGTGGCCATGGTGCGCCAAGGCCTCGGCATCACCGTGCTGCCACGCCTGGCTGTGCCGGAACTCAATGTGACGGGCATGGTGTGCAAGCCGCTGAAGGATGCGAGCGCACGCCGCACCATCGGCTTGCTGCACCGGCGCGACCGGGGGCTGTCGCCGGCATGCCAGGTGTTCTCTGAAAAGGTCCGCGCCGCGATCCTGCAGGTGGAGAGCAGCCTGCCGCCACTGCGTGCGGCCCCCCGCTGAACGCCCACCGGCCCTTTCCTGTTCGCCAGCTGTCCATTTGTCAATGGGAATGCGGTTTGCTTTAGCGGAGATTTTTCCCTGCGGGAGGCGATATGAAGCCTTTGGCGATACAGGCGCGGGCCTGTCTGCGCGGGCTGCTGCTGCTCACCTGCGTCCTGCAGCTTGGGGCCTGCGCCTCCCTCACCCAGCCCGGCCCGGCCGACCGTCAGGCCATTGCCGGCAAGACTTTCGTCGTGACGGGCGCGTCCAGCGGAATCGGCCGCGCCGTCGCGCACGAATTGGCGGCTTCCGGCGCCAACATTGTGCTGGCGGCAAGACGTGCCGAGGTGCTGGACGAGGTTGCCGGGGAGGTGAGGCGGGTGGGCGGAACACCGTTGGTGGTGGTCACCGATGTCAGCCGGGCCCAGGAAATGGAGCGCCTCGCGCAGGCAGCCATCGGCCACTTCGGCCGCATCGACGTCTGGATCAACAACGCCGGCGTCGGCGCGCTCGGACGCTTCGAGGACGTGCCGGCTCGCGATCATGCGCGGGTGATCGACGTCAACGTCAACGGCGTGATCTACGGCAGCCATGCCGCGCTGCGCCAGTTCATTGCCCAAGGCCGCGGCACGCTGGTCAACATCAGTTCCGTGCAGGGGCAGATTCCGACGCCGTACCAGAGCAGCTATGCGGCTTCGAAGGCGGCCGTCCTGGGCCTCGGGCGTGCGCTGAATCAGGAACTGCGGCTGGCGCGCCGGGATCGGATACGGGTCGTGACCGTGCTGCCCTGGGCGGTGGACACGCCGTTTTTCGAGCATGCGGCCAACTACACCGGACGAGCGGCGCGTTCGATCGCCTATGACGATCCAACCATGGTTGCGCGCGCCATCGTCTGGGTGTCGCTGCATCCGCGCGACGAGTTCCCGGTCGGCTGGAAGGCCGGCGGCGCCTACGCCGGCCACAACCTGCTGCCGGCGCTGACCGAGCGCGTCGCCGCCGACGTCGAGCATGCGACGCAGATCGAGAGCGGGCCGCCGGCCCCGCCCACTTCAGGAAACCTGCACCAGCCGGTGCGCGGCGGCGCGACGGTCGAAGGCGGGCTGCGCAGCCATTCAGCCCGGTAATAAAGGAGTGTGATGAACGAAGAACGGAGAGGACATGTGCTGGCGCTGGGCAGCATCAACGCCGATTTCCAGATGCGCGTTGCGCGCCGGCCGGAGATCAGCGAGACCCTGATCGGCAAGGATTTCCTGCGCCTGGGCGGCGGCAAGTCGGCCAACGTGGCCTTGATTGCGCGCCGTCTCGGCCTGCCTTCACTGCTGCTCGCACACGTCGGCGACGACGATCTGGCCGAGCAGGCGCTGGCCCCGCTGCGCGATGCGGGCGTCGACATATCCGGGGTCAGCAGCATCGCAGGCGAGGCGACCGGCGTGGCCTTCATCCTGGTGCCGCCCGACGGCAAGAAGGGGATCGTGATGTGCGCCAATGCCAACGACGCATGGCGGCAGGCGGATCTCGATGCGGTGCGCACGGCGATGCGCGGCGCGCCCGAGGATTCGGTGCTGGTGACGAACGGCGAGATTCCTGCAGTGGCGGTCGAGGAGGGCATGCGAAGCGCGCGCAGCCGCGGGATCACGACCGTGCTCGATCCCTCGCCGGCCGACAAGGTCGGCGATGCGCTGCTGCGCCTGGCCGACGTGGTCACGCCCAACAGCGGCGAAGCTGAAACCCTGACCGGAATCGCGTGCGATACGCCGCAGGCGGCGCGACGCGCCGCGCAGCAGCTGATGCAGCGCGGCGCATCAGCCGCAGCGGTGAAGCTGGCGGACGGCGGTTGCCTGTTCGCTGATGCGGACGGCTGGGTGCATATCGGAACGACGCCTGTGCGCGTGGTCGACACGACCGGCGCCGGTGACGCGTTTGCCGGCGCCTTTGCCAGCCTCGTCGCGCGCGGCGCAAGCTGGCGCGAAGCGGCACGGTTCGCCGTCGCCGCCGCCCATCTGGCCGTCGGTGGCTACGGCTCGCAGCCGTCCTATCCGGAATTCGAGCCGATCCGGGAACTGGCGGCGGCTCTGCCGATTATGGAGGGCGCGCATGGCGAGTGAGCGACGCCCCGAGTCCCCATGGACAGTCAGCTACGACCACTACGATCCCGACACCGAGCGCCGACGCGAAGTGGTGCTCGCGCTGGGAAATGGCGTGTACGTGACACGCAGCACGCCGGTCGATGCCAGGCCCGGACCGACTCACTATCCAGGCACCTACCGCGCGGGTTGCTACGAGCGCATACCGGGCAGGGTGGCGGATACCGAGGACCCGACGGACAGCCTGGCGAACCTGCCGAACTGGACGCGGCTCGACTTCCGCATCGACGGCGGACCCTGGTTTTCGCTCGACGCGGTCGAGATCCTCGACTACGCGCACTGGCTCGACCTGAAAGCCGGCATCGCGACGCGCAGCGTCCTCTTCCTCGATGCGGCGGGTCGGCGCACCCGCCTCTGCGAGGAACGACTGGTGAGCATGGCCGATCCGGCGCTGTGCGCCTTGCGTGTCGCGCTCACACCGCAGGACTGGTCCGGCCGCATCGAGCTGCGTTCCACCATCGACGCCGAGGTGCGCAACACCAACGTCCAGCGATATATCGATTACGAACAGCGCCACCTGCGCGACCCGGTTTGGCACCGACTGTCCGGAAACGAGGGCATGGTCCTGAGCGGCACGCTGCACAGCGGTGTGGACATCGCGATGGCGTTCAGGACAGTGATCGACCGCGATGATGCACTGGCTGATGCGACAGCACAGGATGGCGGGATCGAGCACCGCGCGGAGCTCGCGGTGCAGCCGGGACACGGCGTGGCGATCGAAAAGCATGTCGCGATCTGCACCTCGCTCGACCCTGAGGCCGACGAGGCCGGCCGGCGCGCGGCAGCCGCGCTGGTCCGCGCCCGCGGCTTCGCACCGATGCACGCCGACCACGAACAGGCATGGAACCGCATCTGGCAGCGCATGGGAATCGAAGCCGAGGACCCGGAGCTGGCCCGGTTCCTGTACCTGCACGCATTCCACGTGATGCAGACCGTCTCGCCGCTGAGTGCACCGCTTGATGTCGGCATTCCGGCGCGCGGCTGGCACGGCGAAGGCTATCGCGGGCATATCTTCTGGGACGAGCTGTTCGTGCTCCCATTCCTGAACTTCCGGTTCCCCGAGCTGGCTCGCGAAGCATTGATGTACCGCCACCGTCGCCTCGATGCGGCGCGCGACGCGGCCCGCAAGGCCGGCTGGCGCGGCGCGATGTATCCGTGGCGCAGCGCGCGCGACGGCGGCGAAGTCACGCCGCGGCGGCAGAAGAACCTGCTTTCGGGCGCATGGATGGAGGACCACACGTGGCGCCAGCATCATATCGGCGCGGCGATCGCCTTCAATACCTGGCAGTACTACCTTGTCACCGGCGATCGTGAATTTCTCCTGCAATGCGGCGCCGACATGATGTTGGAGATCGCCCGGTTCTGGGCCAGCATCGCGTCTCCTGGCGGCGAAGATAACAGCTACGACATCACGGGCGTGGTCGGGCCCGACGAATATCACAACGCCTATCCCGGACGCAGCGAGGCCGGCCTCGACAACAACGCCTACACGAACCTGATGGCGGCCTGGACACTGGTGCATGCGCTGCGCATGCTCGACCACCTCGAATCCGCCGAGCGCACCGCCTTGCTTGAGCGGCTCGGCATAGACGAGGAGGAGTTGCGGCACTGGGATCATGTGAGCCGCAATCTGCGCGTGCGCTTTCTGGATGACGGCGTCATTGCCCAGTTCGAGGGCTTCGAGCGCCTGAAACCGTTCAGCAAGGACGTGCTGCCGCCAGAGCTGGAAGACAAGCGGCTGGACTGGGCACTGCACAAGATCGGCCAAAGCGCGGACGACTACCAGCTCAGCAAGCAGGCCGACACGCTGACCCTGTTCTACCTGATCCCCTACCACGAGGCGGCCGAGCTGCTCCAGCGGCTGGGTTGCGAGTTTGATCGCGACCGGCTGATGCGCACGGTCGAGTACTATCTGGATCGCACGACCCATCGCTCCAGCCTGTCGGCAACGGTGTATGCCGGCGCGCTGGCGGGCGAGGATCTGGATCGCTCGTGGGAGTTCTACAGGCAGGCCCTGCACACCGACCTAGAGGGGCGGAAGGGGGAGAGCATTGCCGAAGGCGTGCACCTTGCGGCCATGGGCGGCACGCTGGACGTGCTGCAGCGCCGTTACCTCGGCGTGCGTCCGACCGAATTTGGCTTGTGCATCGAACCGAATCTGCCGAGGCAGCTTGGCGTAGTACGGCTCGGGATCTGGTTTCGCGGCGCGCATCTGGAACTCGAAAGCCGCGGCGATCGGGTCTGCGTGCGCGCCAGTGCCGGCAACGCTGCTGCGGTGCCGGTGATGCGCGACGGGGTGCAGGTCATGCTGGAGCCCGGCGGCGAGATGGAGTTCGAAGCGGTATCGCCGGCGCTGGACGGGGAGAGCGGGCGCGCCGCGCAGGGGTGATGCGCACAGCCGCGCACGCGGCGACGGGCCCACGGTACTGGCTTCGTCGTCGTCTCTGCATACTGCGGAGCTGGGTCCCCGCCTGCGCGGGGACGACATCGCTGGGGCTCGCATGGTGAGGACGCGGAGGGGAAGTGGCACACATCATCCCGAGGGCCCGGACCAGCGATCTCCCCACACCCTCCGCAATTGATCCTCATCAATAGTCACCGATCGCCCGATGCGATGCTTTCAGGCATGGGACTTGCGTTTTCGCATGCGGCCGTGCACGAGCGGAGCAGAAGAATACTGTATACAGAAAATCTGTTTGCTTGTGGTGCGGGGCGTGTGAAGGATGGTGCGGCGCCGCACCGGAAGCGGGCAGGTTCCTAAGGGAGACCCCTTGGAAACGCCGCAAGGATGCGCCCTTGGCTTCTGTGCGACGAAGTTGGTTGACAAGTTCCAGAGCCTGTATAAAGTATACCAATATCTGATATTCACCATCCCGGACTCACGTGCACAGCCTTTTCCCGTCAACATAACCTGAAGGAGTTGCGATGGCATCGCTCAGTGTTCTCAGAAGTCTAGGTCTGAAGGCGGCTCTGGCCGTATTGGTGGCGGTCACGGCGGGGCAAGCGGTGGCGCAGGCTGCCAAGGCGCCGACCAAGGTGCGCTACGAGGAGGTGGTGCGATCGATTCTCTACGTGCCGGCCTATGTCGCGCTCTCTCAGGGCTATTTCAAGGATGCGGGACTGGATGTCCAGATGAAGACCTCGCAGGGCACCGACAAGGGCATGGCCGCACTGCTGTCCGGCAGTGCGGACATTGTCCTGATCGGGCCGGAAGCGACGGTCTACGTGCAGAACACCGAGTCGCCGGTCAAGCCGCGCATCTTCTCCGGCCTTACCGCGACCGATGGTTTCATCCTCGTTTCACGCAGCGGCGAGCCGTTCGACTGGAACAAGCTCAAGGGCAAGACCATCATGGCCTGGCGGCCGGGTTCGAATCCCGATGTCTATCTGGAGACGGCGTTGCGCAAGCATGGCCTCGATCCGAAGAAGGACGTCACGATCATGAACAACCTGGGACCGGCCGCGCGAGCCGGCGCGTGGATGGCCGGACAGGCCGACTACGCGATCTTCCTCGAGCCCGAGGCCGGCACGCTGGAGCGCGAAGGCAAGGCTTACTCCGTGGCTTCGATCGGCGCCGAAG
>DATLGF010000530.1:0-4027 GCA_035540575.1 Noviherbaspirillum sp. | reverse complement strand
GTTCTAGGTGTCATCAAGTAGTGCGCCGACGCGAGTCAGCGCTCGACTGCCAGTGCAACGCCCATGCCTCCGCCGATGCAAAGGCTGGCCAGTCCGCGCTTGGCATCGCGGCGGATCATTTCATGCAGCAAGGTGACGAGAATGCGGCAGCCCGACGCGCCGATCGGGTGGCCGATCGCGATCGCACCGCCGTTCACGTTGATCTTCGAGGTGTCCCAGCCCATCTCCTTGTTCACGCCGATCGCCTGGGCGGCGAAGGCTTCGTTGATCTCCATCAGATCCAGATCCTGGGGCGACCAGCCGGCCTTCTTCAGGCACAGCTGGGATGCCGGCACCGGACCCATGCCCATGATGGTCGGGTCCACGCCGGCCGAGGAATACGCCTTGATGCGCGCCATCGGCTTCAAGCCGAGTTGGTCGGCCTTGCGGGCCGACATCATGATGACCGCGGCGGCGCCGTCGTTGATGCCGGACGCGTTCCCTGCGGTGACGCTGCCGCTCTTGTCGAAGGCCGGACGCAGCGTTGCGAGCGATTCGGCGGTCACGCCGTGCTTGATGAATTCGTCGGTGTCGAACACGATCGCGCCCTTCTTGGATGGAATTTCGAACGGGATGATCTCGTCCTTGAAACGCCCCTCCTTCTGCGCGGCCTCGGCCTTGTTCTGCGAGGCCGCGGCGAACGCGTCCTGCTCCTCGCGCGAGACGCCGTATTTCTTCGCGACGTTCTCGGCAGTGATGCCCATGTGGTACTGGTTGTAGACGTCCCACAGGCCGTCCACGATCATCGTGTCGACCAGTTTCGCGTCCCCCATCCGGAAGCCGTCGCGCGAGCCGTTGAGCGCGTGCGGGGCCGCGCTCATGTTTTCCTGCCCGCCGGCGATAACGACCTCTGCGTCGCCGCACAGGATTGCCTGGGCGGCCAGATGGGTGGCCTTCAGCCCGGAGCCGCACACCTTGTTGATGGTCATACCCGGCACCATGTCGGGCAGACCGGCCTTGATCACTGCCTGGCGCGCCGGGTTCTGCCCCACTCCCGCGGTCAGGACCTGCCCCATGATCACTTCACTGACCATGTCAGGTGCGATACCGGTCCTGGCGAGCAGCTGCCTGATTACATGGGCACCGAGATCCGCGGCCGGCGTCTTGGCCAGGGTGCCTCCGAATTTTCCGACTGCCGTGCGTCCGGCGGCGACGATGACGACTTCACTCATTTCGATTCTCCGTGGGTGGATGGGCTGAAGAGGTGTGGGAGGGATGCGTGATCTGTGCGCGTCGGCCGGGGACAACGACTGGGAAAGCGCGCATCTTAGACGGGCCGGACAGTGCAGCGCTTGATCCAGCGCAACCGTCGGAGGACCGGGAAAGGTCGGCGAATATTGCGGGCGAACGTTCCGCTGACGGGTCGGCGAGCATGAGCCGACTATAGCAAAAACGATCATGAAAGCGAATGAAAACCGGCACCCGGCAGGGTGCCCGTCAGCGCCGCGCCGGCGGAGAAAGAACCAGGCCCTGCCAACACCCGGTTCGTGGGTGCCGGCAGACCCTATATCTGGCGCAGCTGGTCGGCCAGTGCAATCAGGCGCGGACGCGCCTCCTGGAGAAGGAACTCGGGAGAAAGCTTGAACGAGGGCCCGCCGCAGTTCACCGAAAGGATGGAGCTGCCGTGGGCCGGCTTGAAGGCAATCGCAATCGCATTCACGTCGGGCTGCCAGTCGCCGAACGAGGTGCACACGCCGAGCGTGCGGTATTCCTCCACCGCCCGTTCCACCCCCTGCGCAATCGACGGCCACTTCAGCTCGTCGAGTTCGCGCACCCGCTCGAGGATGTCGTTGCGCTCGCTGACCGGGCACACGGCCAGGTAGGCGCGGCCCATCGCGGTCTGGGCGATCGGAATGCGGGCGCCGACGTCCAGGCGCAAGGTCAGCGCGGACTGGCTGCGGCAGTTCTCGACGTAAATCATCGACAGGCGGTCGCGCATGCCGAGCGAAACGGTGGCGTGGGTGAAATCCGCCAGTTCCTGCATGTAGGGGCGCGCGTACTGGCGGATGTCGAGCTTGGACAGCATCGCGCTGCCGAGCGCCAGGCTGGCGGTGCCGAGCCGGTACTTGCCGACATCCTCGTCGTACTGCAGATAGCCGAGCTTGGTCAGCGTATAGGTCAGGCGCGACACGGTCGACTTTGGCAGCTTCGCCCGGTCGGCCAGCTCCTGGTTGCCGAGCAGCTTCTCGCCGGAGCGAAAGCAGGACAGGATCTCGAGCCCGCGTGCGAGCGCGGTGACGAAGTGGCGGTCCTCCTTCGCGTTCGACGGCTTGGCGGGCACCGCCTGCGCCTCTTCATCGTCCAATTCCTGGGTATCTTGCTCTCGGGCCATGCTGGTTCTTCTTAGTGTGCAGGCGCGGGTCCTGCATGATGGAATGGGCATGCGATCGCTTGGCTGCCCTGCGCCGCGCATTATCCCTAATCAAGGGCGGCGTGCAAAGCCGTCGCTAACCTGATCCGGGTTCTGCACTGCGGTCGATACTGACATAGCGAGGCGCGAAAGGCAAAGCATTTGTGAGCCTTGCATTCCGCACAGTGGTTTCCCGTCACGCCATGCCGGAATTCCGCGACGTCCGGTCCCATGGCCAGTTTTCTGAGCGTCCGCATGGGCCCGGCCTGGATGCCTTGACAGAGCGCAGGCAAATACTTAGAGTTCCGATAAATGAAATTTTATTCTGCTGTGCAGAATTATCAAAGGAGAAAGGAATGAGTCCGCAAAACCGCCCGGAAGCGGGCGCCGCCGGCCTGGTGCTGGGCGTGGTCGGTTGCGGCGTGATGGGGCGCGGCATTGCGCAGATCGCGGCGCTGGGTGGCGCAGAGGTCAGGATGTGCGACAGCCAGGCCGGCGCGGCCGACGCAGCGCTGACGACCTTGCAGCAGACGTTCGCGAAGCTTGCGGAAAAGGGCAAGCTGGATGCGGCCGATGCGCGCGACGCGGCGGCGCGCGTCCAGCCCTGCGGGGACCTGGCCGAACTGGCCGGTTGTCACGTGGTGGTCGAGGCCATCGTCGAAAACCTCGATGCGAAGAAGACCTTGTTCGCGAACCTGGAACAGGTGGTGGATGCGGAGACGATTCTCGCCACCAACACCTCCTCGCTGTCGGTCACCGCCATTGCCGCCGGGCTGCGCCATCCCGCGCGCGTGGCCGGCTTTCATTTCTTCAACCCGGTTCCGCTGATGAAGATCGTCGAGGTGATTGCCGGCTTTCATACCGCGCCGCAGGTGACGGATTACCTGCTCGCGCTCGGTCGCCGCTGGGGCCACACCGCGGTGCGCGCCAGCGACACGCCCGGCTTCATCGTCAACCACGCGGGGCGCGGCTACGGCACCGAGGGCCTGCGCCTGCTGGCCGAGGGGGTGGCATCGATCGCGACGCTCGACGAGATCCTGCGCGACACGGCCGGTTTCCGCCTCGGCCCGTGCGAACTGCTCGACCTGACCGGACTGGATGTTTCGCATCCGGTGATGGAATCGGTGTACCGGCAGTACTACGAGGAGCCGCGCTTCCGGCCGCAGGTGCTGACGCGCCAGATGCTGGTGGCCGGCGCGCTCGGGCGCAAGACCGGGCACGGCTTCTATCGCTACGACGCCGACGGCAGGAAGATCGCCGCTCCCGAACCCGGGCAAGCGCCGACTGCGATGCCGGAAACCGTCTGGCTGAGCGGGGAACGCCCGGACCTGGCCGAGCGCGTGGGGCCGATGATCGCCGCGGCCGGCGTAAGCGTGGAATCCGGTGCGCGTCCGAGCGAGCGGGCGCTGTGCATCGTGACGCCGCTCGGCGAGGACGCGACCGCCTGCTGCATGCGCGAAAACCTTGATGCGCGCCGCACGGTCGCAGTCGAAAGCCTGTTCGATACGAGCCGGCGCCGGGTGGTGATGACGACGCCGGCAACCAGCGCCGAGACGCTGGCGATGGCGCGCGGGCTGTTCGGCGCGACCGGCATTCCGGTCTCTGTGATCCGTGACAGCACTGGATTGGTCACCCAGC
>DATLGF010000529.1:0-4938 GCA_035540575.1 Noviherbaspirillum sp. | reverse complement strand
CGCAGGAAGCGATGCAGAAGATGTCGGCCGACTCGGCTGCCGCTTCGGGCACCACCAGCCTGGGCGCACTGCTCAAGGCCAAGCTGGACAGCAAGCAATAAGCAACGAGCCGTCAATGACTAAGTCGGAGCTGATTGCTCGTCTGGCCGAGCGTTATCCGCAGCTGGTGGCAAAGGATGCGGATTTCGCGGTCAAGACCATCCTCGATGCGATGACCGATGCGCTGTCCCGCGGACAGCGCATCGAGATCCGCGGGTTCGGCAGCTTTGCGCTGAACAGCCGGCCGCCTCGGATCGGCCGTAATCCGAAGTCCGGCGACAAGGTGATGGTTCCCGAGAAGCGGGTGCCCCACTTCAAGCCGGGCAAGGACTTGCGCGAACGGGTGGACGCGATGGTGGGCCAGCCGATCAAGGAAGACTAGGTTATTTTCAGATGGGCAAGAAACGGCATCTTCGGATGCCGTTTTTTTACGCCTGTGCCGCCGGTCAAGTCCCCGTTTTTTTTCACGTACAATGCCGTTTCGCGCCAGCGCCAGCCCCCGCCGCGCACCAACGTTCCAGCTCCTCATCAAGAAGGTTGCGTCATGAAATATGTCTTCCGAATCGTTGCAGTCCTTCTCTTCCTCGTCTTTTTCGGATTTGCGCTGAAGAACACCCAGGACGTGGCGCTGGAATTTTTCTGGGGATACGAGTTGCGCGGCCCGCTGGTCCTGCTGCTGCTCGGTTTTTTTGTGGCCGGCGCGGCGCTCGGCATTCTGGCCATGCTTCCGACCGTGTTCCGGCACCGGCGCGATCTCTCGCAGCACAAGCAGCGGCTGGCCGTGTACGAACAGCAGCAGATGCGCCGCCAGAGCACAACCCCGCCTTCGGCGGACAGTATCGTCAACCCTTGAGCTGCCGCGCCGACAACACATCAATACCTTCTCATGGAATTTGAAACTTGGTGGCTGCTTGCCATCCCTGTTTTCTTCGGACTCGGCTGGATTGCCGCCCGGGTCGACATCAAGCAGCTGGTTTCCGAGTCCCGGACACTGCCCCGTGGTTACTTCAAGGGACTAAACCTCCTTCTCAATGACCAGCCGGACAAGGCGATAGATGCCTTCATCGAAATCGTCACGCTCGATCCGGAAACTATCGAACTGCATTTTGCGCTGGGCAACCTGTTCCGGCGCCGCGGCGAGATCGAGCGCGCGATTCGCGTCCACCAGAACCTGCTTGCGCGCGCGGACCTGCCGACTGAGTACAAGGAGCAGTCGCAATTCGAACTTGGCCAGGATTACCTGAAGGCCGGGCTGCTCGACCGCGCAGAGGAAACCTTCAACCTGTTGGTGGATACCCGCTACGGCGCCCAGGCGCGGCGTGCGCTGCTTGAAATCTATCAACGCGAGAAGGAGTGGATGCGTGCGATCGAGGCGGCGCGCGCGCTGCAGGAGTCGGGTGCAGGGGGCCGCCAGAAGGAAATCGCGCAGTTCTATTGCGAGCTTGCCCAGGATGCGCTCGTGCATACCGATACCACGCGCGCGCTCGAACTGCTCGACCAGGCGCTGAGCGCGGACCGGCACAACGTGCGCGCCACGATCCTGGGCGGCGATGTGCATCGCGCCTGCGGCGACATGGAGGCCGCGCTGCACGCGTGGCAGCGCGTCGAGCATCAGAGCGTGCCGCACGTGGCCCTCGTCGCCCAGCGGCTCATGGATGGCTACCGAACTGTTGGCCGCGCTCAAGAAGGCGTCAACTTGCTAAAGAACTATCTTGCCGAAGCTCCCTCCATTGATTTGTTGGAAGTCGTGTTCAAGGCGGTTCTTGAGCAGGATGGCGTGGAGGCGGCCAATCAGCTGGTCAGTAACGAGTTGCGGCGTTCGCCGACGCTGCTTGGACTGGACAAGCTGCTCGAGGCGCGTCTGATGAACGCGCCGCCCGAGGTCGTTCCCGAACTGTCGTTCGTCAAGAACCTTGTGCACGGCTATACCCACAAGCTGGCTCGCTATCAGTGCAGCCACTGCGGCTTCAAGGCACGGCAGTTCTACTGGCAATGCCCCGGCTGCAGCCAATGGGAAACCTATCCGCCGCGCCGGACCGAGGAGCTGAACGTCATCAGCTGATGTGCGGGCGCGGCGATCACGGATCGTGCGCGCATGAAAATATCGGTCATCGGAACTGGCTACGTCGGACTTGTCACAGGAGTGTGCCTGGCGGAGCTGGGCCACGATGTCATGTGCGTCGACGTCGATCAGGACAAGATCGACCTGCTGCGCGAAGGCTGCGTTCCGATCCATGAAAGCGGGCTTGCCGAGCTCCTCAGGCGCAACCGGCGCGCACGCCGTCTGCATTTTTCCTCCGACATCGATACCGGCGTAAGGCACGGCGAGGTGCTCTTCATCGCCGTCGGCACCCCGGCCGCGCCGGACGGCTCCGCGAACCTGTGCAGCGTGTTCGACGCGGCGCAATCCATTGCCGCCGCGATGGACACGTTCCGCCTGATCGTGATCAAGTCCACGGTCCCGGTCGGCACCGCTGAACGGGTCGGCGAGCTGGTGCGAAAAGGTCTCGAAGAACGCGCTCTGGACTGTTCATTCTGCGTCCTGTCCAATCCCGAGTTCCTGAAGGAGGGGGTGGCGGTGCGCGATTTCATGGCGCCTGACCGCATCGTCATCGGCTGTCCGGAGGGCGAGGCCGGGGAGCGCGCGCGCGCGATGATGCGCGAAGTGTACGCGGGCCTTGACCCGGCGGGCTCCCGCTGCCTCTGGATGGCGCCCCGCGCCGCCGAGTTCACCAAGTACGCGGCCAACGCGATGCTTGCGACGCGGGTGTCGTTCATCAACGAGATGGCGAACCTGGCCGACGCGATGGGGGTGGACATCGAGGCGGTGCGGTGCGGCATCGGCGCCGATCGCAGGATAGGGGCCGCCTTCCTTCAGGCCGGATGCGGCTACGGTGGCTCCTGTCTGCCAAAGGACGTCCAGGCATTGCGCCATACCGCCCGCCAGGCGGGACTTGCCACGCCGCTTCTCGACGCGGTGGACGCGGTCAATGCGAGGCAGAAGCGCATCCTCTTCGACAAGATCGTGCGTCGCTTCGGCAGCGATCTGCAAGGGCGGTGCTTTGCGATGTGGGGGCTCACGTTCAAGCCGAATACCGACGACATGCGCGAGGCGCCGTCACGCGTGCTGATCCGCCTGCTGCTCGACAGTGGTGCCGCTATCTCGATGTACGATCCGGTTGCGATGGCCGAAGCGCAGCGGGTGCTGTACCAGGACCATGACGGCTTCTACGATCTGCAGCAGCGCCTGCGCTTCGGCGCCGGTCCGCTGCAAGTGCTTGACGGCGCGGACGCTCTTGTCATTGCGACCGACTGGCAGGAGTTCCGCCAGGTCGACCCGGCACAGATTTCCATGCAGCTGAAGTCGCCGGTCGTCTTCGACGGCCGCAACCTCTATGCGCCCGCTGCTGCCGCGGCTGCCGGGTTGGAGTATTACGCGATCGGCCGGTCCGCAGCGAGGCCATCATGAATCCGGTATTGCCCGCCTTCTCGAACGCGCGCGTGCTGGTGGCCGGAGACGTCATGCTTGATCGCTACTGGTTCGGCGACGTCAGCCGCATTTCTCCAGAGGCGCCGGTACCGGTGGTGCGGGTCGAACGCTGCGAGGAGCGGCTGGGCGGCGCCGCCAATGTCGCGCGAAATATCGTCTCGCTCGGGGCCACGGCCGGACTGCTGGGTGTGGTCGGCCAGGACGAGGCGGGCGACACGCTGCTCAGCTTGATCGATGCACTGCGCGTGCAAGGCTTGCTGTACCGCGATCCGGCAATTTCGACCGTGGTGAAGCTGCGCGTGATCGGCCGTCAGCAGCAGTTGCTGCGCATTGATTTCGAGGAACCGCCGTCGGCCACGGTCCTGCGCGAGAAGCTCAGCCAGTTCACGTCATTGCTGCCGCGCTACGACGTGGTTGTCCTGTCCGACTATGCGAAAGGCAGCCTGGTCGACGTGGCCGACATGATTTCCGCGGCGCGCAAGCTGGGCAAGTGCACGCTGGTGGATCCGAAGGGGGAGGATTTTTCGCGGTACCGCGGCGCCAGCATCCTCACGCCGAACAAGGGGGAGCTGCGCGAGGTGGTCGGTTCCTGGAAGAGCGAAGACGAACTTGCGAACAAGGCCCAGCGCCTGCGCGCCGAGCTGGAACTGGATGCGCTGCTTCTGACCCGGTCTGAGGAGGGCATGTCGCTCTACACGCAGGGAGCGATCCGTCACTTCCCGGCCCTGGCGCGCGAAGTCTACGACGTCTCCGGAGCGGGCGACACCGTGATTGCCACACTCGCGGTCATGCTTGGCGCCGGCATGCCGCTGCCGGACGCCGTATCCCTGGCCAACCGGGCAGGTGGAATCGTCGTCGGCAAGCTTGGTACCGCGACGGTCAGCCGGGATGAGCTGCTGCCTTGATTCCTGTTGTCAAATAATTATCAAAATGGTAATTTCGCCCCGATGATTGTCATTCAGGCAATCATCGGGAAATTGTCCATTTTTTGACGAACAGGAGAAATTCATGCTGAAGAAGCTAGCCCTCGCCGCTGTTGCGGCCTGGATGATGGTCGGTGCCGCGACGGCGCAGGTCGACGTGAACAAGGCCGATGTCGTGGCCCTGGATGGCATCAAGGGCATCGGCCCTTCCACCTCCAAGGCCATTCTGGAAGAGCGGGGCAAGGGGGGCGAGTACAAGAGCTGGTCGGACTTCGAGAGCCGCGTCAAGGGCGTCGGCGGCAAGAAGGCGGCTGCGCTGTCCCAGGCCGGCCTGACGGTCAACGGTCAGGCGCGGCCGGCGGATACGAAGACGGGGGACGCGGGCGCCAAGGCGGCGACGAAAGCGTCGCCGGAGCGCAAGTAGACGAAAATGCCCCGCGTATGCGGGGCATTTGCCTCGCCGACCCGATCGGCCACTCCGATTAC
>DATLGF010000528.1:0-2066 GCA_035540575.1 Noviherbaspirillum sp. | reverse complement strand
CGCTCGGCAGGTTGCCCGGCAGGCGTGCCACATGACGGTGGGCGAGCCAGGCGAAGGCGAGCGCTTCGACCAGTTGCGGCTCCACACCCAGTGCGGCCGTGGTGTCGACGCGTATGGGGGCGTCGCGTTGCTCGAGATTGCGGGTGAGCGCGGCAAGCAGCGTGGCGTTGCATGCGCCGCCTCCGCATACATAGACTTCGCTGGTGCCCCGCGCATAACGCAGGATCGCGCGGGCGATCGTCGTGGCCGTGTATTCGGTCAGGGTTGCCTGGACATCCCCCGGTGCGCCAGCCGCTGCCGCGGCAAGCCGGGTCTCGAGCCAACCGGCGTGGAACAGATCGCGCCCCGTGCTCTTGGGCGGAGGCAGGTCCAGATAGGGCTCCGCCAGCATGATTTGCAGCAGGTCGGGCAGCACCCGCCCGCTTGCCGCCCAGGCGCCGTCCGCATCATAGGCCTGGCCGAGGTGGCGCATGCACCAGTAATCGAGCAGGACATTGCCCGGCCCGGTATCGAATCCGATCACGGACTGCCCGGGCGCCAGCACGCTGATGTTGGCGATGCCGCCGATGTTGACCACGACCCGCGTGGCAGCGGGATCGCCGAACACTTCGTAATGAAACGCCGGCACCAGCGGTGCGCCCTGGCCTCCGGCCGCAATGTCGCGGCTGCGCAAGTCGGCGACCACATCGATGCCGGTCAGTTCGGCGAGCAGCGCCGGGTTACCGATCTGCCGGGTGTAGCACAGTTCCGGGCGATGGCGGATTGTCTGGCCGTGGGCGCCGAGCGCCCGTATCGCAGCAGGCTCGATGCCGGCTTCCTTGACCGCCGCGAGCGCGGTCTCCGCGTACAGGCGCGCCAGCTGATTGGCGGCAAGTGCTTCCCTGTGCACTTCGTTGTCGCCGGGAGCCTGCAGCGCATGGAGTTCGGTCTGCAGCGACGAGGGGAAGGGGCGCGAGGCGCTGGCCACGGTGCGGACGACCAGGCGTCCGTCGCTTTCGGAAAACGAAGCGAGGGCGGCGTCGACGCCGTCCATGCTTGTGCCCGACATCAGGCCGAGGAAGAGAGGAGCGTGGGCGTCCATCGAAGAGCCGGGGGAGAGGATTGCTGGGAGGGACGGGACCGGCTTGGGACCGGTCCCGAAACAGGTCAACGCGCCGCGACCTTGATCGCCTCTTCCTGCTGGTTGAGCAGTGCGAAGCGGTGGGTCATCTCGGCTGCGACTGTGCGGAAGCGCTGCAGTTCGGCGCCGGTGAGCGGCTGGGCGTTTGGAATCTCAACTGACATCGGATCGCGCGGCACGTTGTTCACACGGAACTCGTAATGCAGGTGGGGGCCGGTCGACCAGCCGGTGGTGCCGACATAGCCGATGACCTCGCCCTGGCTCACCTTGGCGCCCTTGCGCAGTCCGCTGGCGAACCGGCTCATGTGCGCGTAGGCGGTGGTGATGTTGTTCCAGTGCTTGATCACGATGAAATTGCCGTAACCGCCCTGCACGCCGATGAAGTCGATCACGCCATCCGCGGCCGCCCGGATCGGGGTGCCGGTGGGCGCGGCAAAGTCCACGCCCTGGTGGCGGCGCCACTGGCCCGAGATCGGGTGCACGCGCAGCGAGAAGCCGGACGAGATCCGGGAAAACTCCAACGGATACTTGAGGAAGGCCTTCTTCAGCGCCTTGCCGTCGAACGTGTAGTAGCCGCCGCTGGTGCCCGGTTCCTCGAACCAGACCGACTGGTAGCGCTTGCCGGCGTTGATGAATTCGCCAGCCAGCACGCGTCCGGCGCGCACGAACTCACCGTTCTGCCAGAAGGTTTCATAGACGACATTGAAGCGGTCGCCGCGGCGAAGGTCGGACGCAAAGTTGATGTTGGTGGCGAACATGTCGACGATCTGCATTGCGACGCTGTCCGGAATCTGCGCGGCGTCGGTCGCGGCGAACAGCGAGGAGCGGATCTCGCCGGAGTGCATCTCGACGCGGCGCTCGAGCGCCGCGTCTACTTCACTTGCCTTGAAGTTGTCGCCTTCGCGCACGACGATCAGGTTGCGCGGCTTGCCGCCGTCGATATAGG
>DATLGF010000527.1:0-4507 GCA_035540575.1 Noviherbaspirillum sp. | reverse complement strand
ACTATCAGGAACTAAAGCAGGCATGGGGCGGCTACAGCGGCTATGACCGCTGGTTTTCCGAACCGCTGTCGAACGCGCATCTGAGCGCAATCGCCACCTATCACGACTTTGTGCCCGCGTTCCGGGCGCTGCTGGCGCATGAGGGGGATCCCGCGCGCTTCTATGCGGCGGTCAAGCGCCTGGCCACCCTGAACAAGGAAGATCGTCATCGCCAGCTCGCGGCGCTCGCGGCGCCGCCGACGATGGCGGTGCATGAAACGGGCGGCCCCGCGCCGCATTGATGTCCGAGCGGCCTGCGGGCCGCTTTTTTTGTGCGCCGCAACCTGCCTCGATGCGACGCTCGCAAAGCGCCACCGCATGTGACCAAAAGACTTGCACTGAACCTCTAGCCCCGATAGCATCTATCCAAAAAATAGAACCATCGTTCGATTATTTTTGCTATCCCACATCACAACAATCAGAGGCTAGAGGCAGACATGGAAAAATTTTGGCTGAAGAGCTACCCCGAGGGCATCCCCGCAGAGATCGATCCTTCGCAGTACCAGTCGCTGGTACACCTGATGGAGGAGTCCTTCCAGAAGTTCGCGAACCGTAACGCCTACGTATGCATGGACAAGTTCATGACGTACGGCGAACTGGACCTGTATTCGAAACAGCTGGCCGCTTGGCTGCAGAGCCGTGGCCTTCCGAAAGGGGCGCGTGTGGCGATCATGATGCCCAACGTGCTGCAGTATCCGGTCGCGCTCGCCGCGGTGCTGCGCGCCGGGTACACGGTGGTCAACGTCAATCCGCTGTACACGCCGCGCGAACTCGAGCACCAGATGAAGGACTCGGGCGCCGAAGCGATCATCATTCTGGAGAACTTCGCGCATACGCTCGAGAAGGTGATCTCCCACACGAAGATCAAGCACGTCGTGGTAGCCAGCATGGGCGAGATGCTGGGCGGCGTGAAGGGCATGATCGTCAACCTGGTGGTGCGCCGCGTGAAGAAAATGGTGCCGCCGTTCTCGCTGCCCAACGCCACCCGCTTCAAGCAGGCCTTGTCCGAGGGCGCGCGCATGTCGCTCAAGCCGGTCAAGCTCACTCACGAGGATGTCGCCTTCCTCCAGTACACCGGCGGCACCACCGGTGTATCGAAGGGTGCCACGCTGCTCCACCGCAATGTGATCGCCAACGTGCTGCAGAACGATGCCTGGGCCCAACCGGCGCTGGCGAAGGAGCCGAAGGTCGATCCGCTGACCATCGTTTGTGCGCTGCCGCTGTATCACATCTTCGCGCTGACCGCCTGCTGCCTGATGGGTACCCGCTGGGGCGCGATGAACATCCTGATTCCGAATCCGCGCGACATTCCCGGCTTCGTGAAGGAGCTGTCGAAGTACAAGTTCAATCTGCTGCCCGCAGTCAATACGCTGTACAACGCGCTGCTCAACAACCCCGACTTCGCGAAGCTCGATTTCTCCATGCTGAAGATCTGCAACGGCGGTGGCATGGCGGTGCAGAAGGCGGTGGCCGAGCGCTGGCTGGCAGTGACCGGCTGCCCGATCGTTGAAGGCTACGGCTTGTCCGAGACCTCTCCGACGGCGACCATCAACCCGGCGGACGCGACCGAGTTCTCCGGCTCCATCGGCCTGCCGATCCCGTCCACCGAGATTGCGATCCTGGACGACGACGGCAACAAGCTCCCGATCGGACAGAACGGCGAAATCGCCATTCGCGGCCCGCAGGTGATGGCGGGCTACTGGAACCGGCCGGACGAAACCGCCAAGGTCATGACGGCCGACGGTTTCTTCAAGACCGGTGACATCGGCACCATCGACGAGCGCGGCTTCGTGCGCATCGTCGACCGCAAGAAGGACATGATCCTGGTGTCCGGCTTCAACGTGTATCCAAACGAGGTGGAAGGCATCGTCGCGGAGCATCCGGGCGTGCTCGAAGTGGCTTGCGTCGGCGTTCCCGATGCGCACTCCGGCGAGGCGGTCAAGCTGTTCGTGGTGCGCAAGGATCCGTCGCTGACGGCCGATCAGCTGATGGAGTACTGCAAGCAAAACCTGACGGGCTACAAGAAGCCGAAGTACATCGAGTTCCGTGAAGAGTTGCCGAAGACGAATGTCGGCAAGATTCTGCGGCGCGAGTTACGCGACGAGAAGAAGGCCGCCTGAAGCTGTTCCTGTCGAAGAAACGCCGGTCGGGCATCAGCGCTGTAAAGCGATTGCGTGCGCTAGCGCGATTGCCCTTGCCATGTCGTCCCCGCGAAGGCGGGGACCCAGCGCAGGCTTCAGCGGAGCTGCACACGTTCGGATTGGGCCCCCGCCTGCGCGGGGCGACAGGCATCGCGCGGTCGCTGAAGCGAACAGCCTCTCCCGTCCCAGGCCGTTATTTCACTCCATTAGCGGCGGCACCGGGCGCGGCTTGCGATCCTCGCCGGTCGCGACGTAGGTGAGCGTGGCTTCCGTCACCTTCACCGTTTCCACCTGCAGCCGGTTGCGCTCGGCATACACCTCGACGTTGACCGTGATCGAGGTGGTGCCCACCTTCACGATGTCGGCGTAGAACGACAGCAGATCCCCGACGAACACCGGTTGCTTGAACAGGAAGGAGTTCACCGCAATCGTCGCCACCCGGCCATTTGCCCGCCGCACTGCCGGCAGCGAGCCGGCAATGTCCACCTGGGCCATGATCCAGCCGCCGAACACGTCGCCATGCACATTGGCATCGGCCGGCATCGGCATCACGCGCAACTGTGGCATTTTCCCTTCGGGCAAGGTGGTCTGCTGGGTGGAACTCATAGGCAATCTCCTGGCGGTGGTGGTGGACGGTGGCCTTCGGGCCCCTCGGCTACAATCGGCAAGCATAAACCATCGCGATTGCCATTCATGCGCCGTTACGCCGTTTCTTCCCCGGAGCCGCCTGCCAATCAAGGCACGCGCGACGACTGGGCGACCATCAAGACCCTGTTTCCCTATCTTTGGCAATACAAGTGGCGGGTGATGCTCGCCTTGGCCTGCCTGGTTGCGGCCAAGCTTGCCAACGTCGGTGTGCCGCTGGTCCTCAAGGAGCTGATCGACAGCCTGACGATCGCGCCGGGCGATCCCGCGGCTTTGCTCGTTTTGCCGGTCGGCGTCCTGGTCGCCTACGGCTTGCTCCGGCTTGGCACGACGGTGTTCACGGAACTGCGCGAGTTCGTGTTCGCCAAGGTTACGCAACGGGCGGTGCGCACGGTTGCGCTGCAGGTGTTTCGCCACCTGCACAATCTTTCGCTGCGCTTTCACCTGAACCGCCAGACCGGCGGCATGACGCGCGACATCGAGCGCGGTACGCGCGGCATCTCGTCGCTGGTGTCATACACGCTCTACAGCATCCTGCCCACGCTGGTCGAGATCACGCTGGTGATCGGCTACCTGCTGCTGAACTACGACATCTGGTTCGCCGCGATCACCTTCGGCGCCTTGCTGACCTACATTGTGTTCACCGTCGTGGTCACCGAGTGGCGCACGAACTTCCGGCGCACGATGAACGAGCTCGATTCCAAAGCGAATGTGCGCGCGATCGATTCACTGATCAACTACGAGACGGTCAAGTACTTCGGGAACGAAGAGTACGAGGCGCGGCGTTACGACCAGAGCATGCAGAACTGGGAGGCCGCCGCGGTCAAGTCGCAGACTTCGCTGTCGCTGCTTAACAGCGGGCAGGCGATGATCATTGCGATCGCCGTCACCTTGATCCTGTGGCGCGCGACCCAGGGAGTGATCGACGGCACGATGAGTCTCGGCGATCTCGTTCTGGTCAACGCGTTCATGATCCAGCTCTACATTCCGATGAATTTCCTCGGCGTGGTCTATCGTGAAATCAAGCAGAGCCTGGCCGACATGGAGCGCCTGTTCGCGCTGCTCGACCAGCACAAGGAAGTAGCGGACGCGCCGGGAGCGAAGCCCTTGGCCGTGCGCGGCGCCGAAGTGCGTTTCTCCCACGTCGATTTCAGCTATGAACCGAAGCGACAGATCCTGTTCGATGTGGACTTCACGATTCCCGCCGGGACCACCACCGCGGTGGTCGGCCACAGCGGCTCAGGGAAGTCGACGCTGTCGCGCCTGCTGTTTCGCTTCTATGACGTCAATCGCGGCAGCATCACGATCGATGGTCAGGACCTGCGCGACGTGACCCAGGCTTCGCTGCGGCGCGCAATCGGCATCGTGCCCCAGGACACGGTGCTGTTCAACGACACGATCGAGTACAACATTGCATATGGCCGGCCGGAAGCGAGCCGGGAAGAGATCATTGCGGCAGCAAAGGCGGCCTACATCCATGAATTCATCGAAAGCCTGCCCGACGGCTATGCGACCATGGTCGGCGAGCGCGGCCTGAAGTTGTCCGGCGGCGAAAAGCAGCGCGTGGCGATCGCCCGGACCTTGCTGAAGAATCCGGCGATCCTGGTCTTCGATGAGGCCACGTCGGCTCTTGATTCCCGTGCGGAGCAGGCGATCCAGGCGCAGTTGAAGGAAATCGCCCG
>DATLGF010000526.1:0-20938 GCA_035540575.1 Noviherbaspirillum sp. | reverse complement strand
GTTCGGCGGCGTGCTGTTCGCCGTGCTGCTGCGCGCTCCCGCCAACTGGCTCACCGAACATGCGTCGCTCGGCGAGGGGGCGGCGCTGGGCCTGTCAGTCGTCGCGATACTCGGCGGGCTGATCGGCATGCTGTATCTGTTCGCGTTCCCTCTGGCCGAGCAGGTCGGCTCGCTGATTGAAACACTGCCGCAAGCCATGGCGCGCTTGCGTGCCTGGCTGGGTGACTACAGGTGGGCGCGGCCGCTGCAGCCGCTGGTCGTGGAGCTGTCGCACATCCGGCTCGACACGCTCACGCTCGGACGCGCGACCTGGATCCTTTCATCGACGGCGGCGGCGCTCGGCGGCGCGCTGGTGGTGATCTTCATCGGCATCTATCTGGCCGCGCAGCCGCGCCTGTACCAGCGCGGCATCATGCACCTGCTGCCGCGCCGCCGCCGGCCCCGCGCGTACGAGGTGATGGACGAGATCGGGGTCGCCCTGCGCTGGTGGCTGGTCGGGCGCCTGGCAACGATGACGCTGGTCGGCGTGGCGGCCGGAACCGGGCTGTGGCTGCTCGGCGTGCCGTATGCGTTTACGCTCGGCGTGCTCACCGGCGTGCTGGAATTCATTCCATACGTCGGGCCGATACTCGGCGCCGCGGTCCCGGTGCTGATCGCCTTCAACATCGATCCGGAGCTGGGCCTGTACGTGGTGTTGCTGTACATCGGCATCCAGGCACTCGAAGGCTACCTGCTCACGCCGCTGATCGAACAGCGTACGGTGTCGTTGCCGCCCGCGCTCGTCATTTTCGCCACCATCCTGCTGGCGGCGCTGACCGGCCCGCTCGGCGTGGTGCTGGCCTCGCCGCTGACCGCGAGTCTCATCGTGGCGGTGCGACTGCTGTACGTGGAAGACGTGGTCGAGCAGCCGCTGAAGACCTGAGCCGCTGATGCTGTTCAACGTCCCTGGCAGCGCTCGGGCTGCTTGGTTTCCAGCTCCTCGACTTCGCGGTCGTCGTACTCGACCTCCACGCACGCGCCGACGCGAAACGGCCCGCGATCCTCGTCCAGCTCGGTTCGCTGCCTCACCACCACTTTCCTGCCGCCGATGATCCAGTTTCCGGTCTTGCCCTCCGGCATGCGCTCGACGACGCCGGGGAACTCGTCATCCGCATGGCGCCAGCGGCGCCAGCAGCGCCATCGCCGGCCTTGTAGATATGAGACATGTGCGCTCCTTTCTTTCATCTGCGATGCAGTTCAAAAAAAAACCGGCGCATGGCCGGTTTTTCCAAATCATGGAGCGGTGCTCAGCGGCGCTGCATCTCCTGTTGCTGGCGCTCGGCGGCACCCTGCATGCGCTCGCCGCCGCGTTCGATGTCCTGGCCCATGCCGGCCATCGTGTTGCAAGCGGACACGCCGATCGACATCACCAGCACGCTCAGTACGGAAATGATTTTTTTCATGGCTTCTCCTTTCATTGATAAGTATTTGGCTGTCATTCGGTCGCCGAAACCGGGCACTCTTGTTTCGGGCTTCCTTGTCTTACGTCCTGCAAACTCCATGCCACTCGGAGCAACATTGCGTTACATGTCGCCGCTGGCATTTCAGCCGTTGCGCCGCTGTGCGACCGCACCGGCCAGCGTGAGCACGCGCCCGATCATGTCCATCGCGGTGGGGCTTTGGGCGACCGCGCCGATGGCTGCGCTGCTGGTTGCGACCGTGCGCATGATGCGGCGCGGGCCGATGGCCAGCACGGCCGCCGCGCCCAGTGCACACAGCACCGGATGCTCGGCCACCACCTGCATCACCCGCGTGCGCGGAAAGCTGTCATTCACGCGGCGATAGGTGTAGACGGTGGAGTCGTCGCCGACACCGGCTGCGGCGAAGCGCTTCATGCTGCGCGGATCGGCGTGCGCCGCACGGTTGGCCGCCGATTCGCCGGCACGGCCGTCGCCGTGGCCTTGCCGGTACTGTTCGTGCGTTTCGGCCAGCATGCGCGGGTCCTCGCCGTCGGCCAGCATGCGCCGGTAAGTCTCGCGCCGCATCTGCATGCGGTCGAGGATCGCCTGCCTTTCCTGCTCCAGGGATTGAACGGTGCTCATAGGTTTTCCTTGATCACGTTGATATCGCGTTGCAATTCATTGCGCAGCATCCCGCCCAGCGGCGGCGAGCGGAAATGTTTGACGCAGTAGTAGAGGCTCACGCCGGCCACCCCGCCGTAGAGAATGACGACACCCCACGCCGCGAGCGCCCTGAAGGCCGTATCCCAGAAGCTGATGATGATCGCCAGGCCGAGGAAGATCGTCGCAAGCAGGCCGAACAGCAGGGCGACGGCGAAGCCGGCCATGCGGAAGGCCAGCTGGTATTCGCGTATCTTCATCTCGACCTTCAGCAGGTCGATGTAATCGGTTACGCGATCGAGCGTGATGAGGTAGAGCTGCTTGGACTTGTGCAGGGCGGTAAACATCGCGTCGAATCCTTGTGTTGTTCGTGGAGTCAGGCGGCGGCCCGGGCGGGCCGCGCTCCCGGTCAGCGGCGCGAGAACAGCAGGCCGAGCAGGAGACCGGTGCCGACCGCCAGACCGACCGACTGCATGGGCTTTTCCTTCACGTACTGGTTGGTCGTTTCCATTCCGCGCGTCCACTGGCGCGTGGCTTCGTCCGCGAATCCGCGCGCGGCATAGCGCAGCGAGCTGAACTTGGCCATCAGCTGGGCATGCGCGCGGGAAAGTTCCTCGTCGCTCATGCTCGACGAGCGGCTCATGAGGTCGTCCAGGTCCTGTTTCAACACCGACAGTTCGCTGCGCAGCGTCTCGCCGGTGCGCTGCGCGGCGCCCTTGGCGTCGCTGTAAAGTTTGTTCGCCGCATCTCTGGTTGCCGCGCTGCCGTTGCCGGTGGTCTGGGAGGTCGTGTAGTTCGTGTTTTCCATGTATCGCTCCTTGGTCATGATGGTTGAAGAAATGAGAACGACGCACGGCGCGTCCGTCGTTTCAACGATTCCGCGATGTGGCTGCTACGGCGACGCCCTGAAACGGGCGATGCGCGGCCTGGCCGGCCGCGTTCAGGCGACACGGACGCGGCGCACGCGTGTTATTGCGTTCACCGATCAGCAAGCGTTGTGCCATGCGCACGCGGGCCGCCAGAAGAGGTGCGCAGGGAAACATCGGCGCACTTCATGCAAATTGGATGTAATTTCTCCATGAAGGTTTTACAGCCGTGCCCCAAATCGAGACTTTCCGGACTGCACGCGACCACGCGGTGCCGCGTGGAATCGAAGAAGGAAGGGAGAAGGGGGACGAAGGCGATGGGCGGGTGGTCCGCCTGCCCGCAACGCCGCAGCTCAGGCGGCGCGGCGGGAGACGAGATCGAGCAGTCGCCGGATCTCGGCCGGTTTCACGAGGTGATGGTCGAAACCGGCTTCGAACGAGCGAGCCCGGTCCTGCGGCTGTCCATAGCCGGTCAGCGCGATCAGCATCGCGTCGCGCGTCTGGGACAGCGCGCGCAGGCGCCGCGCCAGTTCATAGCCGTCCATTCCGGGCAGGCCGATGTCGAGCAGGCAAACCTGGGGGGCCTGCTCGCGGGCGAGCGCCAGCGCGGCATCGGCGCGCGCCGCGGTGCTCACCTGGTGGCCTTCCGCGCCCAGCAGCATGGCCAGGCTGTGGGCGGCGTCTTCATTGTCGTCGACGACCATGATGCGCAGCGGAACCACACGGCGCGCGGGCGCACCGGCTGGGCCAGCCGCATCCTTGACCACGCGCGTACCGCGCACGCGCGGCAGCCGCAGTGTGAAACTGCTGCCCGCATTCGGGCCGGGGCTGCTCGCGGACACGCTGCCGCCATGCAGCTCTGCCAGCCGCCTGACCAACGCAAGTCCCAGCCCCAGTCCGCCCTGCGAGCGATCCGGCGTGCGCTCGGCCTGCGTGAACGGTTCGAAGATGTGCGGCAGCAGTTCGGCATGGATGCCGATGCCGGTATCACTGACGGTCAGGCTCGCTTCACCGGCCGAAACTTGCAGGCGGAGTGTAATGCGCCCGCCGTCCGGCGTGTACTTCGCAGCATTGTTGAGCAGATTGCTGACGATCTGGACGAGCCGCACGCGGTCCCCGCACACCTGGGGCGCGTGCAGGCAGTCAGCGCCGAAGTCCAGCGCGACCGCATGGCCCTTCGCCTCGAGCAAGGCGCGGGTCTGCTCGAGTGCCGCGCGCACCACGTCGCGCAGATCCTGCACCTGGAAATCGAGCTTGACCATGCCGCGCGTCACGCGCGACACGTCGAGCAGATCGTTGACGAGCCCTGTCATGTGATCGGCCTGGCGCGCAATGACTTCGCTGGTCTTGCGCACGCGATCCGGGTCGTTGCCGGAGATGCGCAGCAGTTGCGCTGCAGCGCTGATCGGCGCCAGCGGATTGCGCAGCTCGTGCGCGAGCATTGCGAGGAACTCGTCCTTGCGCTGATCCGCCTCGCGCAGGGCGGCGAACGCGTGCACGCGCTCGGTCACGTCGTAGCCGTCGACGAAGATGCCTGACACGTTGCCGCTTGCATCGGTCAGCGGCTGGTACACGAAATCGATGAAGCGCTCGATCTGCGGTTCGCCTTGCACAGGCTGAAGCATCAGGCGCGCCTCATTTTCGAAGTAGGGCTCGCCGGTTCGGTATACGCGGTCAAGCAGATCGAAGAACGGTTGGCCTTCCACGTCCGGCAGGACTTGCCGTGCCGGCTTGCCGATCAGATCGCGAGTGCCGATCAGGCGCAGATAGGCGGCGTTGGCCAGTTCGAATACGTGATTGGGTCCGCGCAGCACCGCCATGAAGCTGGGTGCCTGCTCGAACAGGCTGCGCAAACGATTGCGCTCTGCCTCCAGCTGCGCGTGCAGCGCGGCCTCGGCGCGCCGGCGCCGCTCCTCGGCGCGCGCGCGTTCGACCATGGACCAGATGCGGTCGGCCACGTCCTGAACCAGCCGGATATCGTGCCCGCTCCAGTGCCGCGGCTGCGCCTCATGCACATACAGAATGGCGCTCAGCACGCCATTGCGGATCAGCGGCACGCACAGCGCCGCCGCTGCGCCGATGCCCGCGTAATCCGGCCGGTACGGCTCGCAGCGCGGATCCGTTTGCACGTCGTCGATGACCAGCGTGGTACCACTGCGCAGCAGCTCGACGAGCGCAGGCCCGAAACGGGTGAGCGTGAAGACCCTCCCGCCGATGGCCAGCCTCGGCGGGGCCGTCCAGTCACGGTCGACGTGGATGCTGTCGGTCGGGACGTCGATTTCGGCATAGCCGACCCTGGCGGCCACCAGCTCCTGCCCCAGGGCCTCGACCGCCGCCGCCATGATCTCTTCCGGCTCGTCGAGTCCGCGCAGGCGGTCGCCCAGTGCGAGCTGGAATACCTGACGGCGATCGGCCAGCACCTGCTGCGTGGTTTCGGTGCACGCGCAGAGCATGCCCCTGATTTGTCCCGCCTCGTCGCGCAGCGGCGAATACGAGAACGTAAACCACGTCTGTTCCATGTGCCCCTTGCGCAGCATGGCGAGCGGCATGTTCTCGGCGTAGGTCGTCTCGCCGGCCAGCGCGCGAGCGATGAGCGGGCTGATATCCGGCCAGATTTCCGCCCATATTTCCTGGAAAGGCCGCCCCAGCGCGGCCGGGTGCTTGCGGCCAAGGATATCGATGTAGGCGTCGTTGTAGAGAAAGCACAGGTCCGTTCCCCATGCCAGAAACATCGGGAAGCCCGAATCGAGCATCAGGTGGGTGGTCATGCGCAACGCGGCCGGCCAGTCGCGCGGCGCGCCAAGCGGCGATGCTGACCAGTCGAGCGAGCGCATCAGCGAGCGCACCTCGCCGCCGCCGGTCAGCAGGTTCGCCCCGGCGACGGTCATGGTTCCCTCGGTGGGAGCGGAAGGGGAAGGGCGGCCCTGCATCTTTCCTCGGATGGGTTGGTCAGGCGGCTTGCGCAGGCAAGGAGCGGGATGGCCGCGTGGAACTAGGCGGCAAGTATAAACATGCAAGCAAGAGAGCGTGGCATTGTTGACGCTCGTCAACTTGCCCGGGAGATGGTGACGTAACGCAAGAGTCTTCTCCGGAGCCAGTGCTGTAATGACGTTCGACAGCCAGCAAGGAGGCCGCCATGGTAACCGCCGTGATATCAGTTCTGGGAGTGATCACCGCCGCGCTGATCGTCAGCGTGTTCGTCAGCGTGCTTCTGCAATTGGAAGACATCGACCATCCGGGTTAGTGCCGCGTTGGCAATCCGTCCGGGGGCTTGCATCCCGCGCCTTGCGTTGATTTTGATCAACGGCGCCGGTTCCTTTCGGATCAAGGACTTGGGAAACAGTCCACGACTTGTCCACAGACTTGCCCACGCATTCCGTGGGTAACTGTACGTGGGGCTCGATGTAACTCGTGGCAACACTGCGCCTCGTGCGAGCGGGCGCGATCGAAAGCCGGGAGCGCTCTCATCACGCCGCGGATGGCCGCTCACGAAGAGGGCACGTACCGGTCCGAAGAACGGAACCGAGAGGCAAAGCACACGAGCACGGTATGCGCGGCGCGCGTGCACGATCTGAGATTCAGACCTCTCCTTGGCGCTTCGGCCGACGAATCCGTCGACCTCGGCGATCCGGCAATCGGGTCTTCCTCAGCACGCTTTGTTCGCCATGAGAGACACGTGCGATCGCGCGATGTGATCGAAGGCGGCGCACCGCCTGACCGCACGCGCCCCGAGCAGTGCGATCAGCGCAGTCCGAAGAAGGACAGGATGAAGAGGATGACGACGATCAGGCCGATGATGTAGATGATGGAGTTCATAAGATGCCTCGAAATGGATGGTTATTTCTTCGGCATTTCTCCATGATCCAAGTTCATAGGTTTGTTATTTCTCATCCGGCGTGGCGCTGTCAAAAAGCAAAAGGCCCAGTCTGAAGACTGGGCCTTTTTTGTATCCGGTGGGGTGGCCGATGGGACTCGAACCCACGACGACAGGAATCACAATCCTGAGCGCAAACCGCCGTAAGTCTCTGATTCCATTGGCAGAGCACGCTTGAATTTTGGAAGATGATGCGCGCCGAAACCCGCATGAATGCGCGGGGTGTTTCGGGATCTTCCAATGATTTTACCGGTCATTTCGTCGCCTTGGCCGCGCGCGTGCGGCGCCGGTCGTACACCTTCGCCACCATCCGCCCGTCGCTGTGGCCGGTGGCATCGATGATCCTGGCATCGCCTTCCTGCATGCGGTCGGTCACCGCAGTGGGGCGCATGTCGGCCAGGGTAAAGCGGGTGAACGTGACCTGATCCTCGACAGCCTGCTTTTCGCAGTAGCCCATCAAGCGGCTCAGTATGGTGTTGAAGCCGCTTCTGCTGTAGACCTGGCCGGAGGTGTTGCCGAACACGTACAGGCTGGACGTGCGCTGCAGGCTCAGGGCTTCTTCCACGGCGGCGCGCAGGTCCGGCGACCACTCGATCAGCTTGTAACGCTGAACCTGTCCCTTCTTGCGTTTGCCGACGGCGACGACTACCCCTTCATCCTTGACCGCCTGGCGCATCAGCGCGCGCATCTCGTCCGGCCGGCTCACGGTCAGATAAGCCACCTGCAGGCACAGTGCCAGGATCAGGTAGGAGCCCCCGCGCGCGCGGGCGACTTTCATCATCAGCGCCACGTCAGCCGCTTCCACGTACTTCTGGCGCGGGCGGGTCTTGTTGTACTTGATGCCGCGGCACGGATTGTCTTCGAGCTCGCCGCGGCGCCGGCCGAATTCCAGCACGGCTGACAGCAGCGCGATCTCCTTGTTTCCCTTGGCCGGGGCTTCTTCCTTGGCGCGGCCGGCCAGGTACTTGTAGACGTGAACCGGGCGGATCTGCGACGGCTTCACGCGGCCGAAGGTCTTGATCAGGCGCTTGGCCTCGCGCTCGTTCTCGATCAGGGTCCCGGCCGCCTTGCGGTCTTCGCTGTCTTCCGGCAGCCCCTTCTGCCAGGCGAAGTAGGCGCGGATCAGGTCTTCGGTCGGCCCGGTACTCGGCGCCACGCCGTTCAGGACGTTGGCGCGCTCGATCGCCTCGGCGCGGATGCGTGCCACCGCGTCCTTGTCCGTGGTCGGAGCAGAAAGACGGAAGGCCCATTTCCCGTCCGGCAGCTTGTAGCCGTAGCTGGTGGTGCGCTTGCCGATGTTCGGGTACAGGCGGAACGGCAAGCCGTCCGGGGATTTGCGGCGACCAATCATAGGGAGAACATCGAAAAATCAGGTTCGCCCGCGACTGGCGCGGCCTGCTCGGCTGTCTGCCCTGCCATCCTGGCGTCATGATACGCGCGCGAGACCTTGGGGAAGCCGCGCAGGTTCGGTTCAAACGGCCAGCCGTTGCGCTGCAGGTAGCGGCGCATGCAGGCATAGCTGTTCGGTTCGCAGCCGATCATGTCGGCCAGTTCCTGCGCAGAAAGATATGCGCTCACTGCTTACTCCTTCCCTGCACCGATAGCCGCAGCGCGCTCCGGTAAATCTGCGAAGCCGTGCTCGTATGCGCTCAATTCTGCGGACGACACGCCGATGCGCTTGGCGGCATGGAACAATGTCTCGCCGCGCTCTACGCGGTCAGCCTTGTGCTTGCGGCCCTTGTGGTAGCGCAGCAGCACCCAGCCGCTGACCATGCCAGTGGCTTTGCACACCTGACATGGCAAGGTCACTTCTGCCGCGTAGTGCTTGCGCCAGTTCTCGCCCGTATTGAAGAACGCCAGTGTCGGCTTCGCCGGCTCGCCATTACAGGCTGGACAACGATGTACGTCCATGCTTACTCCTTCCCTTGGGGAGCGGACCCGGCGCGCTCGAAATAGAACACGACAGCGGCCCCGGTTTCCTGAATCAGCCCGTATGCCTTTGCAAGCCTGTAGATCGGGTGGTAGGCATTGAGCGAATTGATGTGCCCGGCCAGCCATCCGCGCCATGCTTCAAGCGGCATCGAGTGCTTGCTGATATTGCACGGCGGGCAAGACGGCATGAAGTTGTCGATGGTGTCGTTCTCCGGCTTGTGCATTTCGCTGGTCGAAACAAGACGCCCGCCACGTATGTCCAGCTTGCGCTGCACCGACTCAAAATGATCCGCATGCCAGCGCTCCGGAAGATCGCAGCCGCAGTATGCGCACTTGCCGCCGAACTTCTGCCTGACCTGTTCGCGCTGTGCTTTGGTCAACCGCACGCCTGTTCTCCTTCCTTCCCATCTGCCCGGATAGCCCCGATCACAGGGTCGTTCCGCTCGGCCAGATACAGCGCTTCGGCCATTTCGATCAGTCGCACGGGGTCGGGCCGGCTTGTGGCAATCTCGGTGCAGAACTTGATGGCGAGTTGCTCTTGTTCGTGCGCGATGGCCTCGAACTTCGGCTGCCACGCCCCCGCGCTCTCTGGTGCGGCCCTACTCTCCAACTCACGGATGCGGGCAATCAGGGAGAGGATGGCGTCCGACTGCTCGCGCATTGTCTGCCACGGTCCGGGATAGGCTTGCTCGTCCCATCCATCGGCTTCCTTACGCGCTACTTCGGCTTGCGCCTGCAATGCGTCCAGATCGATGTCTTTGGTCATGGGGTTTCCTTACGCGTAGCCTTTGAAGTTCGTAGGAGCATCACCGCCTCGTGCTGCCTTGATCGCCTTGGAGAGCTTCGATTCCTGCTGCTCCTTCGGCTGCTCCTTGGTCTGTGGTGCTGCAGGAGCGGCAGAGATAAGCGCGAGCACCTTCCCGGCGACGCCGTATTCCATGCCGATCTTGATTACCGGCTCGGGCCGTGAGCGGTTCCACTCCAGCAAACCTTGCTTGATCCGGATTTCCTCTATGACCTTTGCCTCAAGGGGCGGCACTGCTGGCGGGGTGGAGACGCACGCCTTGACGTAGCCTGGCACCTCAAGCGGGTCGCCCATCGCAGGAATCCACCATCCCTCAATCTCTGATCCGGGCGCGGGGATCGGGAAGGCGTCGCGGCACTCGGCCAGCGCAAGTTCTAGCTTCTGCGCATACGGCACTTCTCCCGCTGGCGCTTGCTCTTGCGCCGTGGATGGCTGAGACTGAGCGGCGAGCAAGTGCATCAGCTCCACCTTTGCCGCGTTCGCGCCGAATGAGACGCCACGCTGAAACGCTTCGCTTGCCTCCTGCTCCTGTGTCTGCGCTGCTGGCGCTTGCTCAAGCGGATACCAGCGCTTTGCTGCTGTCGTGTTGGGTCTGCACTCCCAGCCGCAATGGCGGCACTCTTGGAAGGCTGGCGCTTGCTCAGACCGGAGGGCGGCAATCTTCCATGCGGCGTATTGCTCGGCGTAGGCGCGGAGTTGGTCGACGGTGTAGACCTCAATTGCCGCACCGTTGCCGTCCGGAGAATAGATGACATCTACGTGTTCCGGCAGCGGCGGCGCTTGCTCAGTAGCTGGCGCTTGCTGCTCGGCCAAGCGCTTATCCCGCAGGCAGCCGGGCATTCCCTTGCTTGGATAGGCGCATGGTGCGTCCATGTCATTGCCTCGGCATGTCGGACATGCCTTCTCCTGCTCGGCAGGCTTGGCAACAGGATCAAGCCGGAAACTCTGCGCATTGCTTGTCAGACGATACCCGGCGCGCTCGATGGCTTCGAGGATCGCGGCGCGGTTGTCCAGCCAGTAATCCGCATCGACGCGGCTGATTTGAGGCGGCACAGGCAATTCTTCGCCCTGATACCACGCCATGACGACGCGAGCGGCTCTGACTACTTCGGGCTGCTTACAGGTCAGCAGCGCATTCATGTAGGCCGGAAAGTCGTTCTCGGCAGGCTTGGCACGCACAAGCCCGGTCGTCATGTTGTCGATCTGCGAAATCACGCCGACCAGATCAGGCAACGGCTCGAACTGCGGGGCTTCCGGGTAGAACTTGCGCGCCATCGAGACGGCAAGCTCGGTCGCCCATCGGTGCGCCTGCTCTATGTCGGCAGGCTTGGCAGGGGCGGCAGCGCTGACAATGTTCCCGCGCACTATCTCGGCAGCGTTCAGGAATGCGATGGTCTCGGCAACGTCATCAGCGCCGTAAGGGCCATCTCCGGTCATGTTGAGCACGGTCAGCGCTCCCGTTTCGCTCCACGCCACCGGCTGCGGCTCCTGCGCTGCCTGCTGTGCAAGCGCTCTGCTCAGGTGCTGGGCGAATGCGGACGAAAGCTGGTCAATGAGTCCATCATGAGCCCGTACTCCAGCCCTGATAAATGCCGGCCCAAGCAAGCTTGGCAGTTCTTTTTCCAGCGCCTTGCGCAGTGCTTCTTGTGGTGTGGTGGTCATGCCTGCTCCTTCGCCATGCGTTTCGCAGCGCGGCGCTGCCGTTTCGCTTCCGCAGCGGCCATGCGCTCGCGGTCCTGTTCGGTAAGTTGGCGCGGCTTCGGATCGGCCAGCGGAGTGCATACCGGCGTCACCATGTCGATCGGCAGGCCTGCAGCCAGCCCAGCGCCGATGATCTGCACGTTGCGCAGCGCTTGATGGTGTCGGAGGCGGGCGGCGATTTCTCCTGCGTTCGGGCCATCGCAGACCAGAATCGGATCTTCATTCACTGGTGCTCTCCTTTCTCTGCAAGGGCGCGGCTGACTATTGCGGCAAATTCAGATGCGGCGCGGCAGGATCGGAACTCGACATGCACCGCGAAATCTCCCTGCACATGCGCGCCGATGATGTTGCGCAGCTCGGGGATCGCATCCTTCCGCTCGTCGGCTGGCTGCTCTCGGGCGGCTTCCTGCGCGGCGCGTTGAATGCTTACCCCATATCGCCAGCGGTCAGCTTCGTGGTCCTCGGTCGGCTTCTCGGCTTCCTGCGCGGCGGGGCGCATGAGAGAGTGGATGGCCTTCTCGCACTCCATCGAGCCGTAAGCAGCGCCACCAGCGATTGCTTCAGCAAATCTCTTGTGCTGCTCCACGCACACCTTCGCCGCCGCTTCTATCGCCGCGTTCCATGTGACCGTCTCGCTCGGCTGCTCCAGCATGTGCCGGTATGCGCCGATGCTGGCTTTCATGTCGCGGATGTGGTGCGCAATGCGGTCAAGCAGAATTCGCTTATCGCCATCCGCCCGCCAGCCGAAGCCTCGGCACAGTTCTGCCAGTTCTTCTTCGCTCGGCTGCTGCGCTTTGGCGAGCAGTTCTTGCCCGAACTTGAGCACGACTGCGCTCTGCTCTTTCGAGTGGGACCAAGAGGATTCCCTGATCCGTATCTCGTTGAACAGTGCCATCATTTCGGCATCCGTTACCGCTTCTCTGTTATCCATTCACCGCCTCCATTTTCGAGCAGATGCGCCTAAGCTCTTTTTCCTGAGCGTCCCTGGCGGCGGCCCAGGCGGCGGCCCTGTCGTCCCCGGCGGCCCAGGCGGCGGCCCTGGCGGCCCCGGCGGCGTCCCTGGCGGCGGCCCAGGCGGCGTCCCAGGCGGCGGCCCCGGCGTCCCAGGCGGCGGCCCCGGCGGCGACCAGTTCCTCGACTGACGCCTGTCCATTCGCATGTCGCTCTGCAACATCGAGCGCGTTCAAGCTGCGCTGGTCCTGCATCAGATGCTGCACTTGCCGCGCGCACCAGACTGCATACAGTCGGATTTCCCGGTCATGCCCGCTCACTGCACGCAGGCACCACAGCGCATCGTCCAACCCATTGCTGTCGAGGATAGTAATGATCGACAGCGGCTCGTCGTCTGCCTTCGTTTTGCCGAGTGTGCGCAACAGCTTTTCCCAGCCGTCCGCGCACGGACCGCACTCGCGGATTTTGTTTAGTGTGGTTTCCATACTTATACCTCCGCTATAGCAGGCCACAACTCTGCATGCTTGTCGATTAGTGCCAGCGCAGCGCGGTACTCTTGCCCGTATTCGTTATCGCCGTGCGTTTCATTGATAGCTGCCTCAAACTCGTTCCGCGTGCCGAAGAAGCAGCCTGCGCGGATCATCACACCCTGATCGGTGACGAAGGACAGCAGGTAGTCATTGCGCGATCCGATTGGGCCGAGCTGAAAAAGCGGGCGAGAACCAGAAAGTTTTCTTCCGTACAGGTTCGCGCCGCCCAGGTCCGCGTCGCCCAGGTTCGCGTCGCCCAGGTTCGCGCCGTACAGGTCCGCGCCGCGCAGGTTCGCGCCGTACAGGTTCGCGCCGCGCAGGTTCGCGCCGTACAGGTTCGCGTCGCCCAGGTTCGCGCCGCGCAGGTCCGCGCCGCTTTTTACTGCCGCCTCCACGCACAGCTTGAGGCTTCCGCATTCAAGCGAAAACAGAACTGTGCCAGTGAAGCGCGATTTGATTTCGAATTTCATTTGTTCTTCTCCCTCAATGATGTTCGTCGTTCCAGTTGTCGCTGGCGCTTGCCAGCACTGCCGCGATCACGACAGCAAGAAGCAGGAGACATGTCATGCGGCCTTCTTCTCGCCGAAATCCAGTTCTGGCTGTGGTTCGATCGTGATGTCGATCTCGTCCATCACGAATTCCGAGATGCGCGCCACCTCGTCACCTGTGGGCTGGATGCTGATTGAGAACTGCATCACCACCTGGTTTCCGTCCTTCGGCTCCAGCTGGAACTTGCCGACCTCGACCCCGCCGTAACGCTGGCCCAGCAGCTCGAAATCGCAGTTCAGGACGGTGTTCATGAAGCCAATCGGCTTGAGCATCAGGTTCTTCTTTGCGCCGGCGTCCGTGAACAGCACTTCCTTCATGCCCTCATGGAAGAAATCGAGCATGTTGGCGCTTGTCGTGCACTGGAGCTTGATGTCGATGGCCAACACCTTGTCTTCTTCCGGGCCTTCCTTGCGCACGTTCAGATGCTTGATCTCGGCCTTGCCCTTGTATTTGAACTTGTCCATGTCTGAGCCTGATCAGAACGAAGCGGCCAGCTTCTGGCCAGCGGTATCGAGATCCATATCGAGAATCCATTCAAGGACCTTCGACTCGTGCACGCGGAAGTGCAGGGCAAGGACTTCGATGATCTGGGCGTCGGTGGGGCGGGTCTGGCGCGCGGGCAGCGTCTGCACGTTGGCGGGTGTCGGCTGCTCTTCCTTCTTCTCAGTGGACTCGAACTCGCGGCGGCGCTGCGCTGCTTCGAGCATGGCCTGCTGGCGCTGGGCAGCGGCCGTGGCCTCCCGTTCGGCCTTCTCGCGCGCCGCCTGCTCGGCGCGAACCTTGGCCTCGGCCTTGGCGCGTTCCTCTGCGGCGATGCGCTCGCGTTCGGCTTCCAGGCGCTTGGCCTCTGCGGCCTGGTGATCGGCGATGCGCTGCTTGACGATCAGGCCCAGCGTTTCATGGTCCTTGCTGACGGCCAGTTGGGCTGCATCGGCGAGCAGGAAGGCGTGTTCCTTGTGGCCTTCGAGGATTGCGATGTTGCGGCGCACGCGGTCGGCATTCGCATTGGCGTCGATCTTGGCGTTCGCCAGCGTGGTGTCTGCGGCATCGCGCAAGCTGGTGATCGTCTTCTTGCCCTTCATGGCTGCGGCAACATCGGCACCGAAGGCGGCCGGCATGCCCAGCACCACACCCATCCCGAGAGTGGTGTTGATGCTGTTGTAGTGCTCGCGCAGTGCGGTCACCGCAGCTTGCCGGATCTCTTCGCGCACCGCTTCCTTGCGGGCCTTGACCAGCTTTTCAAGTTCCAGGCGGGTCGCGCGCGCCTCGGCGGTGATGTCGTCGATCGCGCGGAACAGCACGTCGATGCTTTCGGTCTGCGCCAGCGCGTGAGCCTTGGCGGCCTTCAGGCGGTCTTCCACGTCGCCGCACCACTTGACGGTCTTCTCGGCATCGGCGAAGTCCTGGTCGGTCTGCAGATCGCGATTGATCGCGCCGAACACCGCCAGCGCATGCGACTTGAACTGCTCGAGGTTGGAGGCGGTAACCAGGCCGGTGACCTCGATGCGCAGGGCGGGCAGGGATTCGGGAGTGCGGCCGACCGCTTCGACCTGCACTTCGGGCGCGACGTAGGCGGCGACATCCACTTCGAACTGGGCCCAGCCGGCAACCAGTTCTGCCCGCAGATCAGGATCCGATTCGTACCAGCAGTGGCGTTCCTCGATCAGTTCATCTCCGTTCCACCGGGACGCCATGAAAAGCACGCGCTCGCAGCCGGAGACCATGCACTGCTGTTCCATCTGGACGCGATAGTGCTTCGGCAGGTCGGTGCCGGTGCAGCCCTCCTGCATCGCCGCGCGCAGGTCTTCGTTCAGGCTCTTGTGCTCGAACGCGATGCGCTCGTCCATGGTCAGGCCGTCGAAAGATGCGCTGTAGTGCCCGTTGGAGCCAACTACCGGATAAAGCTCTTCGCCGATGATGTTCTCGGCCAGCGGGCGCGCCAAAGCTTCGAAGCGGTGGCCGTCATCGAACAGGCGCTGCGTGGTCGCGTCGACTTCTCGGCTGGTGCCGGTTGCAACCTCGTGCAGCAGTTGGCTTCGAGTCTTGTAGGGTGAGCAGCCCAACATGGCCGGGGCGTCGCTGGCATTGAAGTGGCTGGCGCGGTAGGCATGCCAGGCATCGCTGCCTTGAATCAGGGTATGGGTTTGCATGGTCGGTTCTCCCTTCAATCGTTTTCGTGGGACCAGCTGTCGATGGTCAGCTTCTGGTCTTCGGTCAATCGGGTCTTGGTTTCCAGCGTGGCGATCAGGTCCTTGGGCGACTTCTTGCCGCTGACGATCAGTTGGCGCCATGCGGCTTGGTTCTCGGAGAACTTCTCCGGCGTGCAGTAGCCAAGCTGGGGGGCGGCCTGTTCGGTGCGGCGGGGCGTGATGTCGACTTCAGGCGCGTCTAGGTGCTTGCCTTCCATTTCGTCCGCAGTGGGGGCTGAACCCACCATCTCCGGGAAGGCCATGCGCAGTGCCTGGGCTTGGGCGCACTTGGCGAGCTGGCCGCGCGGGCGCTTCTTCCACATGGCATTGGGCTGCACGCTGTCCTTGCCGGCCGTGGCGTAGTTCTCGATCCAATATTCGATGGCCGCGAACTCGGCGATCGCGCCGCCGGCGAGCATGCGCTTGACCACGACCCGGCACCATTCCGGAACCGTGACCTTCAGGCCATCCAGTTCGAACTCGACCATCGGGCCGAACTCCGGCTCGCTGATGCCGGCCAGCGCATTGCTGCGCGCGGCCTGTGTGCGGTAGAGACCTACGCCCGGCATGATCACGTCGCGCATCTGCTTGGCGTTCTTGTCCCACATCGGCACGATGTGAACAGGCTTTTGCATCGGATCGAGATTGGCAGCCTTGCAGTAGCCGATCACCATCTTGATGCTGTTGAGTGCGGCACCGGGATACAGGCTCGACTGCAGCACGTCGATCAGGTCTTCCTCGCTCATTGCGAGGGAGGTTTTGTCATTGGCGGGCATGACGGCCAGGTTGCTCATGCGGTTCTCCGGTTTGTGTTCAATCCGACAGCCGGGCCGAGCGGGCCATGGCTGCGCGTTTCTGGTAATACGCGATGTTCATCTGCGCTTCACGCATGCGCTGCAGTTCAACGTCCGCACAGATCAGGTAGTGGCGTTCGGCGCGCTTGAGCCACCAGCGGCGCAGGCCGGCAAACAGGTCGCGCAGGGTGATGTCGCCCACGTCGCGCTGCGGCCTGGAATGGGCCCTCATGCCGGCCTCACGGTCACGGCGCACAGACCGAACAGATCGATGGCATCGAGCAGCGCCTCGACAGCGCTTTTCTGGATGGCGCTGTACTCGTACTGCGCGGATTCGGTTTTGACGGTCAGGCGATAACGCTTCATTGTTCTGGCTCCCTGTGCTAGCTTGAAAAAAGGGCCGGTCAGTCCGGCAGGAAATCGGTCGGGGTCAAGGCCTCGAATTCGTCGATCGCACGGTATTCGGCGACCTTGGCGACCGCCTTGTCGTGCACCGGCTTGAGCAGGGCGAGCAGGCCGGGGGCATCGCCTGCGGCAGTCAGGCGGCTGAGTTCGGCCACGCCGTCCAGCCAGCCGAGCATTTCCGTGCCCACTTCCGCGGCTTGCGCGTCGTCGGTCGGGATCGCCTTGCGAAGATCAGCGGCAATCTCGCGCGCACGCTTGGAAATCAGCACATCGCTGTTGCCTTGGGCGCGGTCGTAGAGGGCTTGCGCTGTGTGGGTGGGGTTGAGCTGGGTGAACATGGTGTTGCTTCCGAGTTCGTGGTGTTGATGTGCGTATTAAACACCACGTTTAAACGAATTGCAAACACTATGTTTAATTCCGCGACGGAACAACTACGGTATGCGTACCGTAGTGAGATGCGGAGGGCGAAAAAAAACCCGCCGGAGCGGGTGGGGATGGGCGGAGATCAATCAGAACCGGACGCTTGCCGGCCACCATTCGTAGACATCGCACGCCGGGACGGTGCCGGAGCCCTTGCCGTCTGTAAAAGTGAAGCTCCGATCATCCGGTGACCAAGCGCCTTCGCGCTGCGTCCCGTCTTGCAGAACCACGATGCAGAGTTCGCCGGGCTGAAGGCGTGATAAGGCCGATTGCGTCATTGGTGTTTCCCGCTGTCGGCGATGCCGATCACCTGGTGGCGAGAGCGGGAATGCAGCAGACCACGCGATGGCGCTAGCGATTAGCAGGCAATGCCGGCGCTGCGCTGGTGCCATATGTGTTCCGCACTCGGCCAGATCGCAGAAGATATGCGGTCCAAAGAGACGCGACGATTCCGGCCGCTGCTACAGTGCCGACATCTTCTGGCGTTACCCCGACTCCAAATGCCCAAATGCCGACGCTGGTATAGAGAACCCGCGCCACGGGCCCAATAAGCCACAGGGCAAGGATGGCAAACCGGACGCTTTCCGCCGTGTGGACCTTCCAGAGTCGATAGCCGGCGGAAACGCTAAGGCCAGCCGATGCGGCAAACACCGTCCATGTCGCCAATTTGTATTGAGCCCATTCGGTGTAGCTATGAAGCTGCGGATTCTGTGCGACGGCATCTGTCATTTGTCCATACAGGTTCCCGAAGCCAATGACTGGGCCGGCAAACAACGTGAATATCAAAAACGCAAGCCAGCCACCTACGCCGGAAAGATATGAATGCATGTTCCCCCCTTAGAAATCTTCGCCGCGCCACACCTTCAACACGAGCCCAAACACTTCGAAATCCATGTCCGGCGTGATGACCCAATCCTTGTAAATCTTGTTCTCGGATATTGCTACTAGGCCGGTGCCCGGCACGCGCTGAAGGTGCTTGATGAACCCCTCGTCGCCGACGCGGAAGAAATAGATCGCGTCCCGGTCCGCCTTGGTGACGCCGCGGTCAACCAGTAGCGGATCGCCGGGATTGAATAGTGGCCGCATCGACGGGCCGAACCCCGTGACAATGCACAGGTTCTGCACACCAGTGTTGTGCGGGACGTTCTTCTGCACCCATTCCGACGACACGCGCCAACTCTGAATTTCGCCTGGCTGATCGCGCAGGACCAGGCCGTTTCCCATCGATCCCATTACTTCCTTGTACTGAACTATCTCGATTGAATCCGCGCGCCCGGGCGGGGCGGACTCAATAGCGATCGTGGCTCGGACCATATCGCCAACGCCACTCTCCAGCCAAGTCGCATTGCAGCCAATGCGCTCTTGAGCGGCCAACAGCCCGGCGCGCGAGACGCCGCGGCTCTCCCAGTTATGGACGGTTTGCGCAGAGACGTTCAGCAGGCGAGCAAGCGCCGCCGGCCCCTTTACTTCCCTTATTTGTTCTGCAGCTCGGTACAGCCGCCTCATCGTGTCATGCATGGGCGGCATCTTGAGTGAGCTAAACAAAATGTTGTTCAACACGGTGTTTGCGTTTTCTCTCAACATGGTGTTTAATTGGTGTTGAAGGGAACCAAGACTATGGATGACAAAAAACTGATCGAAGACCTGGGCGGGCCGGCCAAGGTCGCCGAGCAACTGGGCTACGACAAGGCGCAGGGCGGTGTGCAGCGCGTCCATAACTGGATGACGCGCGGCATCCCCGCCAAGGTCAAGTTGGAACGGCCAGACCTCTTCCTGCCCGGCTTTAAGCGATCGGAAGATCCGGAGCCCGCGCACTAAGCGCAGGTTGATCCAGCCTCCCAGGAATGGGCGGCTGGATTCGTTCGGCCAGAAGTGGGTTTCCGGCCCGCAAGCATATTCGCGACGGAAACAAAAGCATTGCAAAGAATCAACAACAGGGGGGAAGGGATGGCTCAGCAGATCGTGACGCGAGATGACATCGCCGCGCGGGCGCGCGCAGCGTTCCGGGAAGGGCGGGATCTGTCGGATAACCCGTTCCCCTGGCACTCGGCCGCCTATGTGACATGGAACGAAGAGTGGTTGCGCCTGGCTAGCGCCGAATCGGCCGCCGCGCGCGCACACCATCCCCAGCTTGGCACTGTGCCGCTTGATGCTGCGCAGGCGCTTGATCTCGCGCAGTCGGGGGTTTGAGATGACGCAAGCCCTGATCGTGCGCGACCGCTCGGTCGAGGTCTCGCCGGCCGAGCGCGAGGTCGCCACCAAGGTGCTCGAACAGGCGATTCGCGGGGTCGATGAAGAGAACCATTCCCGCTGGCGCCGCTTCCTGCGCCATGTGTTCGGCATGGAGCACGGCGAGATTGTCGAGGTCGGCACGCGCATTCCCCGCTCCGGCCCCTTTCACCGCTTTCACATGGCGATCGAGCAGGCGGTGTTCGATGCGCAGGAGCGCTTTTCCGACTTCGAGCAGTTCCGCAACTGGATCAAGATCGGCGCCGGCCATGTGGACTGGGTGCCGGGCGCCAAGGGCGGCATCGTCCCGCTGCCCAAGTCGATCAGCTACGCGCGCCTGGAAGAGCAGGAGATGCGCACCTTCCACGCCAACATGCTGGCCTTCCTGCGCGGGCCGCATGCCGCGCCCTACCTGTGGCGCCACCTCGGCGCGGACAAAGCCTCCGAGATGATGAATACCGTTCTCTCCGGCTTCGACGACTCCCACCAAAAACAAAACCGGCACCAGGGGCAACTGGCGCCGGCTTCTCATCAACCCACTATCAGAGGTAGTGAATGACTGACATCAGTCTAGCGGATTACGCCGCGTTCCTGAAGCAGAAGATCAAGATGGCCAGCTTCAAGGGGCCGACCGTCGATCCTGAAAACCTGCACCCGATCCTGTTCCCGCACCAGCGCGACATCGTGCGCTGGGCAGTCCAGGGCGGGAACCGGGCGATCTTCGCCAAGTTCGGCCTGGGCAAGTCGGTGATGCAGTGCGAGTGGCTGCGCCAGATCATCGGCGCGGCCGGCGGCATGGGCTTGATCGTCTGCCCGCTCGGCGTGCGGCAAGAACTGATCCGCGACGCGGCCATGCTGGGCATGGACGTGCGCTTCATCCGCTCGGCCGCCGAGATCGACCCGGCCCATCCCTTTTACATCACCAACTATGAGACGGTGCGCGACGGCAAGCTCGATCCGCGCCTGTTCACCGCCTGCAGCCTGGATGAGGCGAGCGTGCTGCGCTCGTTCGGCTCCAAGACCTATCAGGAGTTCTTGCCGCTGTTCGACGGCGTGCAGTTCAAGCTGGTCAACACCGCCACGCCCAGCCCGAACCGTTTCAAGGAACTGATCCACTACGCCGGCTTCCTGGGCGTGATGGACACCGGCCAGGCCTTGACCCGGTTCTTCCAGCGCGATTCCGAGAAGGCCGGCAACCTGACCCTGTACCCGCACAAAGAACAGGAGTTCTGGCTGTGGGTGAGTTCCTGGGCGGTGTTCGTGCAGTACCCGAGCGACCTCGGCTATTCCGACGAGGGCTATGTACTGCCCGAGCTGGAAGTCGTCTATCACGAGGTGCCGACCGACTACACGAAGGCCGGCGCCGACCGAGACGGCCAGGCGCTGATGTTTCAAGACCCGGCTCTGGGCCTGTCGGCAGCGGCCACCGAGAAGCGCGACTCGATGCCGGCGCGCGTGGCAAAGGTGGCCGAGATCGTCAACGCCTCACCGGACGATCACTTCATTCTCTGGCACGACCTGGAAGCCGAGCGCCATGCGATCCAGGAGGCGCTGCCGGAAGTGGTGAGCGTGTGGGGCTCGCAAGACTTGGAAG
>DATLGF010000525.1:0-5425 GCA_035540575.1 Noviherbaspirillum sp. | reverse complement strand
GCTGCAGGCCATTCCCGCCATCCGCTCCGCGTTCATTCCGCTTGCCGACGATGGCCGGGACAGCCGCTGGAGCAAACCCTTCTCGCTGATCAAGGCCGATTTCGAACCCTGGCTCTCGTTCTACGCCGGCTATTGCGACTCGCGCCTGTTCCTGGCCGGTTCCTCGGTCGAGACCGCATTGGTGCCTGATTATCCGGTCCAGGCACTGTTCTCATTGCGCGCGCTGGATGCGCGTCTGCTTCATGAGCCGCTGGTGCAGATCGACGCGCCGGTCGAATATTTCGACGCCAGCCGCGCTCCCCGCGCGGGCCGCGTGGCCGCTCGCAGCGAATCCCTCGCCCGGGCCGCCGATGCGATGCATCGCAGCCAGTTGCGGCGTGCCGTCGAACGCGGGCGCGACATGGGCAATGCGTTGCACGAGGCGCTGCTTGGAAATGGATTGTCGAATCTGATCGGCGCGTGGGAGAAGCGGCATGGCCGCAAACCGAACCCGCATGAATTGCACCTGATGCTGACGACCGGGCGTGCCGAGCCCGTCAAACAGGCCCCGCCCGTCGTCGAGGCGCAGGCACCCGCGCGGCCGGCCCCGCCGGCAACGCGCCCGGCGGCCGCCGCTGCCAGTGCTTACCAGGAGACGGCAACGAGCACGGAAGGCGATGCCCCGGCCGCCCGCTCGAAGTGGTGGTATCTGTTCCACGCGGCCGGCCTGGTCGCGGCCGGCGCGATGCTTTACATCCTTGCGGCTGCGTAGACGAAGTACGCGGTTGGGAAAATCGGAGGAGTCAATGGCTGTTCACTGAAGCGATTGCTTCAAGCCTGTCGCCCCCGCGCAGGGGGCGACATAGCGAAGGAAATCGATTCAGTGGAAGGCATTTGGATCCGAGGTCCGCTTTGAATGCGCGATGCGTGCGCGGACTTGGAAGTCCAAACAAAATGCCGATGGCATGTCGCGCCGAGGCACACAGTACGTGTAGTGCGGCAAGGAGGCGCAATGCCGCAAGCGGCTTTTTGTTGGGGGCTTCTTAGAAGAGGCGGGTGACGGCCAGGTAGATCAGGCCAAGGCTGACGGCGGAGGAGCTGGCAATGCAGAGCGCGGCCTGCAGTTTGTTGAAATTGAAGCCGCGCGATATCGCGGTGTCGGTGCGCTCGCTGGTGAGGTCGTTCATTACGGCTCCAAGGGGGTCAACGGTATTGACCATTGTAAACACCCGATAACGCAAAGCAATAGTTGGTTCAGCAACTTTTTTGTAAGAAAACTTGAATGAGCGGAACTGCCGGACGCTCGCCAAAAAAAAAACCCGCAGGCCTTGCGGCTTGCGGGTAAATCCAAATCAAGAAGAGTTGGAGGAGACAGGTGTAACTATAGCGAGCGGCAGGACCCTTGTCTGCTTTATTGTTCTCATACCTGATATTCCCGGCGCGAATATCGGTTCTCGCTACTTTCTCCCGTTCTTCTGCGGCATCGGCCGTTTTCCTTTTTGCGGCAGAATCGGGCGCGGTGCTGCGGGCCGCGCCGCCTTGCCGCCGACTGGCTTGCGCATGCGCGCGGCCGGCGCCCCGTCAGAGCGCGGCACCAGGTGGTGCTCGCTGTTGCCGATCAGATCGCTCCTGCCCATGCGCACCAGCGCTTCACGCAGGATCGGCCAGTTCTCCGGATCGTGATAGCGCAGGAAGGCCTTGTGCAGGCGTCGGATCTTGCCGCTGCGCACCGTTTCCACCGCTTCCGAATCCGCCGAAATCTTGTGCAGCGGGTTCTTGCGCCCGTGGTACATCGCGGTCGCCATCGCCATCGGCGTCGGCAGGAAGGTCTGCACCTGATCGAGCTGGAAGTTGTTCTGCTTGAGCCAGACCGCGAGGTTCAGCATGTCCTCGTCGGTCGTGCCCGGATGCGCGGCGATGAAGTAGGGGATCAGGTACTGCTCCTTTCCCGCTTCCTTCGAGTAGCGCTCGAACATTTCCTTGAACTTGTAGTACGAGCCCATGCCCGGCTTCATCATCTTCGTCAGCGGGCCTTCCTCGGAATGCTCGGGCGCGATCTTCAGCAGGCCGCCGACATGGTGGCTCACCAGTTCCTTCACGTACTCGGGCGACTTCACCGCCAGGTCGTAGCGCAGGCCGGAACTCACCAGGATCTTCTTGATGCCGGGGATCGCGCGCGCCTTGCGGTACAGCTGGATCAGCTTCGAATGATCGGTGTTCAGGTTGCTGCAGATGGTCGGGTACACGCAGGACAAGCGGCGGCAGGATTCCTCGATCTTCTTGTCCTTGCAGGCGAGGCGATACATGTTCGCGGTCGGCCCGCCGAGGTCCGAGATCGTACCGGTGAAGCCCTTGGTCTTGTCGCGCACCAGTTCGATCTCGCGCAGGATCGAACGCTCGGAACGGCTCTGGATGATGCGGCCCTCGTGCTCGGTGATCGAGCAGAACGTGCAGCCGCCGAAACAGCCGCGCATGATGTTGACCGAGAAGCGGATCATCTCCCAGGCCGGAATGCGTGCACGGCCGTAGGCGGGATGGGGTGAGCGCGCATACTGCAGGTCGTAGACGCCGTCCATCTCGTCCATGGCCAGCGGCAGCGGCGGCGGATTGAGCCACACGTCGCGGTCGCCGTGCGCCTGCACCAATGCGCGCGCATTGCCGGGGTTCGATTCCAGGTGCAGCACGCGCGACGCGTGCGCGTACAGCACCGGATCGTCCTTGACCGCCTCGTAGGACGGCAGGCGCACCACGGTCTTGGCGCGCTGCTCCTTCAACAGGGCCTGGCGTTCCTCGCGCGAGAGCATCACCACCGGCTGCGCGGCCGGCTTGGCGTCGGTGCCGCAGGTGGCGGGCTCCTTCGCCTTCATCTCGTACGGATCGGGATGCGGCTCGATCCGGCCCGGCGTATCGTAGCGGGTCGAGTTTGCCTCGCTCCAATCGGGCGCGGGCTTCCAACCGGCGGGCACCATGAAGGCGGTGCCGCGCAGGTCGCGGATGTTCCTGATCGCTTCGCCGGCGGCCAGCCGGTGCGTGAGTGCGACCAGCGCGCGTTCTGCATTGCCGTACAGGAGGATGTCGGCCTTCGAATCGGGCAGCACCGAGCGGCGCACCTTGTCCGACCAGTAGTCGTACTGGGCGATGCGGCGCAGGCTGGCTTCGATGCTGCCGATGACGATGTTCGCATCCGGGAAGGCCTCGCGCGCGCGCTGCGCGTAGACGATCACCGCGCGGTCGGGGCGCTTGTTCGGATCGCCGTTCGGCGTGTACGCGTCCTCGGAGCGGATCTTGCGGTCCGAGGTGTAGCGATTGATCATCGAATCCATGTTGCCGGCGGTGATGCCGAAATACAGGTTCGGCTTGCCGAGGGCACGAAACGGCTCCGCAGAATGCCAGTCCGGCTGGCTGATGATGCCGACGCGGAAACCCTGCTTTTCCAGCAGGCGCCCGACCAGCGCCATGCCGAAGCTCGGATGGTCTACATAGGCGTCGCCGGTCACAAGGATCACGTCGCAGCTGTCCCAGCCGAGCTTCTCCATTTCCGCGCGCGACATTGGCAGGAACGGCACAGGCTGCGTGTAGTCGGGGCGATGGGGCGGATAGGAGAACAGGTGGGCGGGGGTCTGCATGGTGCGGCGGATTGTACCGGAAACGGGTATGCGAAAAAGGGCTAACGAAGTGGGACAGAAAATCCGGCCGCAAGTTGCCGCGGGGCGGGTGGAACTCGCTGATCCCGCCGCTCATCCAACAGGTCCTGTTGACCTTCAACCAACAGCGAGGAGGTGCCACATGTTAAGAGGCAACGAGATTCAGCAGCAGTACAGCCAGGTCGAAGCGGCCATTCACCAGGCTGCGCAGCGTTGCGAGTCGACCGGTTCGGTGCCGATGGATCTGAAGGATTCGATCCAACGGCTCGAGCAGCAGACTTCGCAGGCGCGCGACGTGATCCTGTCGCAGGATGAGAATCGCATCCGGCAGTGCATCGACGACATGGAAGAGATCGGCGACCAGGCCAAGGCGGCCTGCGAGAATGCCGGACAACTGGATCCGCAACTGCGCGATGCGGTGATGCAGGCACACCAGCAGTTGTCGAATCTGAAGCATCAGCTGCATTGATGCGGGAGCGGTCGCAAGGCGTCCGCTCAAGCTTCAGTTTCGTGCTTGTCGTTCCCGCCTGCGCGGGAACGACATGTTCGGGGCTCTTCCCCGGGTTCAGTCCTGGTGCCGGCCCCTTACTTCCCCGGCACCACGTCCGGCAGCACCACGTTCACATCCAGCACTTCGAGGTTGCCCTGGCGGTCGAGCGAGATCTTGATGTCTTCCGGGTCGACCTTCGCGTACTTCGAAATCACCTCGATCAGTTCCTTGTGCAGCGCGGGCAGGAAGTCCGGGCCGTCGCGCCCGTTGCGCTCGCGCGCGATGATCACCTGCAGGCGTTCCTTCGCGGCGCTGGCGCTTTTCGGCTTGTTGTTGAACAGGAAGGAAAGCAATGACATGTCACTTCCCCTTGAACAGTCGCTGGAACAGCCCCGGCTTTTCATAGGCGGTGAAGCGCAGCGGCACTTCGTTGCCGAGGAAGCGGGCCACCACGTCCTTGTAGGCCTCGGACACGTCGCTGCCATCCATGTGGATGGCCGGCGTGCCCTGGTTCGACGCATGCAGCACAGACTCGGACTCCGGGATGATGCCGATCAGCGGAATGCGCAGGATTTCCTGCACGTCGGTGTAGGACAGCATTTCGCCGGCTTCCACGCGCTTGGGCATGTAGCGGGTGATCAGCAGGTGCTCCTTGACCGGCTCCTGGCCGTGCAGTGCACGGCGCGACTTCGCCTGGATGATGCCGAGAATGCGGTCCGAGTCGCGCACCGACGAGACTTCCGGGTTGGTGACGACGACAGCCTCGTCGGCGAAGGTCAGCGCCATCACCGCGCCGTGCTCGATGCCGGCGGGTGAGTCGCAGATGATGTATTCGAAGCCCATGCCTGCCAGGTCGTTCAGCACGCGCTCGACGCCGGCCTCGGTCAACGCATCCTTGTCGCGGGTCTGGGAAGCCGGCAGCACGAACAGGTTGTCGCAGTGCTTGTCCTTGATCAGCGCCTGGTTGAGCGTGGCTTCCTTGTTGATCACGTTGATCAGGTCGTAGACGACGCGGCGCTCGCAGCCCATGATCAGGTCGAGGTTGCGCAGGCCGACGTCGAAGTCGATGACAGCGGTCTTGTGCCCGCGCAGCGCAAGGCCGGAGGCAAAGCTGGCGCTCGAGGTGGTCTTGCCCACGCCGCCCTTGCCGGACGTAACAACGATGATCTTTGCCACACAAACTCCTTTCTTGTATTCCTTGAAACGTTTCAGGCGCGAATGGATATCACATCGATCCGGTCGCCCGCAAGCCTGACCTGCGCGCATTTCTTTGCCACTTCGGCGGGCAGGCCGCCGTCGAAGGTGCGATAGG
>DATLGF010000524.1:0-5465 GCA_035540575.1 Noviherbaspirillum sp. | reverse complement strand
CGCCGTTCGCGCCGGTAACCAGCACCGGTCCCGATTGCGGCATTACGCCATGACGCTCGAGCGCCTGCGCGGCCAGCATCGCGGTATAGCCGGCGGTGCCGATGGCCATCGCGTCGCGGGTGCTCAGCGTGTCCGGCAAGCCGATCAGGTATTCGGCCGGAACCCGCGCCTTTTCGGCCAGCCCGCCCCAATGCAACTCGCCGACGCCCCAGCCGTTCAGCACCACCTTGTCGCCCGCCTTGAAGCGCTCGCTCGTACTGGTTTCCACGGTTCCGGCAAAGTCGATGCCGGGCACCATCGGCCATGCCCGCACCACCGGGCTCTTGCCGGTGATCGCGAGCCCGTCCTTGTAGTTGAGCGTCGAATACTCGACGCGTACCATGACATCGCCCTCGGGCAGCCGCGCCTCATCCATCTCGACCAGTTGCGCGATGGTCTGCTTGCCTTCCTGCTCCAGCAACAAAGCCTTGAACATTCGTATCCTCCCGGTAAAAACCTGCTTGAGAAATTGTCAGGCGGCCACACCCAGCTGTGCGAGCCGCGCGAGCTGCTCCGGACTCAGCTGCCAGTCCTGCAGCGCCTCGCGCGCACCTTCTCCGCGCCGAGGCGGCGCGCCGGCGACACGGGACGGAGTGCGCGCCATGCGCGGCGCGGGTACGGGCTGAACAATCGCGCCGATCTCGCCGTGGGCGCGCCGCGCCACCATATGCGGATGCCGGCGTGCCTCCGCGAAAGTCAGCACCGGCGTCACACAGGCATCGCTGTCGTCGAACACCTGCGCCCATTCATCCAGCGTCTTGCCGCGGAACGCAGCGGCGAAACGCTCACGCAACACCGGCCAGCCCGCGCGATCACGCTGGGCCGGCAGCGCCTCCTGCGCCAGTCCCAGCCCCTGCAGCAGCTGCGCGTAGAACTTCGGCTCGATCGCGCCGACGGCCATATGGCGGCCGTCGAGGGTCTCGTAGCAGTCGTACCAGGGCGCGCCGGAATCGAGCAGGTTGGTACCGCGCGCCTCGTTCCAGCGGCCCGCCGCCTGCATGCCTGAGATCATCGTCGCCAGCAGGCCGGCGCCTTCCGTCATCGCAGCGTCGACAACCTGTCCGCGGCCGGACGCCCGCGCTTGCAGCAGCGCCGAGGCGACGCCGAACGCCAGCGCCATGCCGCCGCCGCCGAAGTCGGCGACGAGATTGAGCGGCGGCACCGGCGCACCACCTTCACGACCTATCGCGTGCAGGACGCCGGACAGCGCCAGGTAGTTGATGTCATGTCCGGCCCGCTGTGCAAGCGGCCCGTCCTGTCCCCAGCCGGTCACGCGCCCGTAGACCAGCCGGGGATTGCGCGCCATCAGGATGTCCGGCCCCAGACCGAGCCGCTCCATCACGCCGGGCCGGTAACCTTCAATCAGCACGTCGGCCTTTTCCGCCAGCATCAGCACCGTTTCGACGGCCGCTTCGGACTTCAGGTCCAGGGCCAGCGAGCGGCGTCCGCGAAACATCACGTCATACCAGCGCTCGCGGCCAAAGCCTTCGCGCGCATCCCCGGGCCGATCCACGAGTAGCACGTCGGCGCCCATGTCGGCCAGCATCATGCCGCAAAAGGGGGCGGGCCCGATCGCCTCGAATTCGAGCACGCGCACGCCGGAAAGCGCTCCCATGCGCTCAGTCCACCCGCGCGCCGGAGCGTTCGACGATGCTCTTCCAGCGCTGCTGCTCGCTGCGCAGGTAGGCGCTGAATTCCTCCACCGTGCCCGGGCGCGGCACCGCGCCGAGTGCCGCCAGGCGTTCCTGGAACTCAGGCGTGTTCAGCGCGGCAACCACCGCATCGTTGATCTTCGTGCGCACCTCCAACGGCGTACCGGCCGGCGCGGACAGCGCGATCCAGGCCGCCGCCTCGAAGCCTTCGAAGCCCTGTTCGGCCACCGTGGGCGCCTCCGGGAAGGCCGCAAGCCTGCGCGGTGTGCCGGCCGCGATCAGCCGCAGCTTGCCATCCTTGACGAAGGACTGCGTGGCCGCGATCGTGTCCAGCCCGACCTGCACGCGCCCGGCGACCAGATCGGTCATCGCGGGGGCGCTGCCCTGATATGGTGTGTGCAGAATCGTGATACCGGCGCGCCGCTTCAGGTCCTCCATCATCAGGTGGGAGAGGGTGCCGTTGCCGGACGAGGAATGCGCGAGCGCCTCCGGATTGGCCTTTGCGTACGCAATCAGCTCCGGCAGCGTGTGCGCGGGCACCGACGGATGCACGACCAGCAGCATCGGCAGCTCCGCCACCATGCCGATGGGCGCAAGGTCCTTCACGCTGTCGTAGCGCACGGTCGGGTACAGATAGGGATTGACGACGTAGGCGGCCAGTGCGGACAAGCTCAGCACGCTGCCGTCGGCCGGCGACTTCGCAAGCTGGGCGAGGGCGATGCTGCCGCCCTGGCCCGGCTTGTTCTCGACGATCACCGAATGCCCGAGCGACACGGTGAGGCGTTCGGCGATCAGGCGCGCCACCAGGTCGGTCGCCTGGCCGGGCGGGAAGCCGACCACGATGCGGGTTACCTTCGATCCCTGCGCCTGCGCGGGCGCCATTGCGCCCCACATCGCCACCATCACCACCGCCAGCCTGACCAGTAATGCCTTCATCGCTTGTCTCCTTCTCTCGTTGAATTGTCGCTTCGGGCTCTTTGTCCCGATTCGTCGACGATGATTGCGTCCTTCCTACTCAGATCACTCTTTGCTCGCGCAGCGCGGCCACCTCGTCCTCGCTCAGCCCGAGCGACGTCCACACGCCGGCGTTATGCTCACCCAGCGCAGGCCCGGCCGCATGCACCGCGCCCGGCGTATCCGAAAAGCGCGGCACCACGCCCTGCATCCTGACTTCGCCGAGCTCGCTGTCCGTCACCTTGACCAGCGTGTTGCGCGCCGCGAAGTGCGGATCGGCGAACACGTCGGCGATGTCGTAGATCGGCGAGAAACCGACCTCGTACCGTTCAAAGCGCTCGCCCAGTTCGGCCAGCGTAAGCTGCGCGATCGCGCCGCCAACGATGCGATCGACTTCGTCGCGGTGCACGACGCGCATGCGGTTTGTCGCAAAGCGCTCGTCGTCCAGCAGCTCGCGCAGGTCCAGCGCGTCGCACAGGCGCTCAAAGATGCTCTGGGTGGACGCGGCGATCGACGCCCAGCGTCCGTCGCGCGTCTGATAGATGTTTCCGGGCGCTGCGTACTGGCTGCGGTTGCCCGAGCGGGTGCGCACCTTGCCGAGCTGGTCGTACTCGATCGGCAGGAACTCCAGCACGCGCAGCATCGCCTCGGTGACGGAGCAGTCGATTTCCTGGCCACCGTCCTCCGGGTGCGTCTTCAAGCGCAGCAGCGCGGCCAGCACGCCGAGCGCGCCGAACAGTCCGCCCACCGCATCCGAGATCGGGTAGCCGAGGTGCAGCGGCGGGCCGCCTTCCTCGCCGCAGATCTGGGTGAAGCCGCTCATCGACTCGAACACACGCGCAAAGCCGGGCCGGTTCGCGTAAGGACCGTCCTGCCCGAAGCCGGTCACACGCAGGATCGTGAGGCGCGGATTGTGGCCATGCAGCCAATCCTTCGTGATGCCCCAGCCATCCAGCGTGCCGGGCCGGAAGTTCTCGACCAGTACGTCGGCCTCGGCGATGAGCCGCGCCAGCAGCGGCCGCGCTTCCTCGCGGCGCAGGTCCAGCGTCACGCCTTTCTTGTTCCGGTTCGTGACCTTCCACCACAGCGGCACACCGTCCTTGTGTGGCGCCAGCGCGCGCAACGCGTCGCCGTGGCCGGGCAGCTCGACCTTGATCACATCGGCGCCGAAATCGGCAAGCAGGCCGGCGGCGAACGGCCCGGCGACCACGGTGGACAGGTCCACGACCTTCAATCCGGAGAGAGGCCCGCTGCGGGCTGCGGTATCGGTAGGCATGGAACCACTATAAGCGCCGCTTTGCCGATCCGGTATCATCAAATCAGATAAACCAGCTTTGCAGATTCTGCATACCGGAGGAGACATGGACGACCGCGTGCTGCGGGCCTTTTGCGACATCGCGGAAAACGGCAGCCTCACCCGTGCCGCTGCGATCCTGGGGGAGAAGCAGTCGGCGCTCAGCCGCAGGGTGGCGGCGCTCGAGGATGAGCTGGGCGGCCGCCTGTTCTACCGTACCGGGCGCGGCATGACGCTGACCGATCTCGGCGAACGCCTGCTGCCGCGCATCCAGTCGATCCTCGCCGAGACCGACGCGCTGGTGCGCGATGCGCAGGGAGAGCGGGACAGTCCCACCGGCGTGGTCGAAATCGGCGTCGTGCCGGCGCTGTCGCAGCCCTTGGTCAGCGGGCTGTGCAAGCGTCTGCGGGTGCGGTATCCAGGGATACGCCTGCGCGCATTCGAAGGCTACAGCGGGCAGGTGGAGGAGTGGCTGGCGAACGGCAAGGTCGAGCTCGCGGTCTGCAACAGTTATGGCCGCGGCATGCTGCCCGGGGCGCAGCTGCTGCTGCAGTCCGGTGTCGCACTGGTCGGGCCGCACCAGATGCTGGATGGCATCGGCAGCGAAACGGCATTCCCGGCGCTGCGTGACGTGCCGCTGGTATTGCCGACCCGGCCGAACGTGCTTGTTTCGAAGCTCGTCGACATCGCCGCCCGTCACCGCTTCACCTTGCAGATCGCGCTGGAGGCCGGTACCGGCTCCCTGATCCGCGACGCGGTCCAGCATGTCGGCCTGTGCACGGTGCTGCCGCTGGTCATCGCCGAGCGCGATTTCCGGGCGCCCGACTACGTGATCTCGCGATTGATCAAGCCGTCGCTGCAGCAGAAGGCATGGCTGCTAGCGTCCACGCAACGTCCGGTATCGCGTGCGGCGCGGCTGGTGCAGCGGATGATCTCGGACATCGCGGCACAGGCGGCGTATGAGCGGCTTGTGCAGGATCACTGAACGTGTTGCCGCGCACGGTCCGTGTTTCCGAAATCGTCCGCTCGCTGCGTGGCGTCGCATGCCTGGCCGATGAGATCCCTGACGCGGGCCGCCCTCACTGCGTTCGGGAAGACAGCAATTTTGGCGACTGCCCCCAAGCCTGTCGTTCCGAGCGAAGCGAGGAATCTTATCCGATTGCCTTGCGTCCTCGCTTGCCGAGCCGATGAGATCCCTGGCGCGGGCCGCCCTCACGACGTTCGGGACGACAACATGATGCCCCCTCATTCCTGTTTTTTCGAACCCAGACTAATGAAATCGGCGATGTAAGAAGCACCGGCGAAAGGCGTACCATGGCCGATCATATTGCCTCTCATTCAACCGGAAAGATTCAACGTGGACATGATCTGGGCCTGGATAGGCTTCAACATCTTCGTGCTGGCACTGCTGGCTTTCGACCTCGGCGTCCTGCACCGTGGCGCCCGGGAAATCTCGGTACGGGAAGCCTTGCTCCTCAGCCTCGGCTACGTCGTGCTCGCATTGATCTTTGCGGCAGGCATCTTCC
>DATLGF010000523.1:0-2179 GCA_035540575.1 Noviherbaspirillum sp. | reverse complement strand
CAGTAAGGCCACGGCAGCCACGGCTGTTCCTTGATACCCGGCATCTGGTCCGGGCGATCAGCCGTGACGAAGCGCACGAACTTTGCGGAGCTGAGCGGCTCGACCTGGTCGATGAGGAGCTGGAGCGGGAAGCCTACCCATGGCGCCGCCAGCGCCCACGCCTCGACGCAGCGAAAGCGATACAGCCGCTCTTCCAGCGGCATGCGCTGAAGCAGATCATCCAGATCCAGCGTGCGCGGCTGTTTGACCAGGCCGGCGATCTCGATCGTCCAGGACGTGGTTTTCAGCGAGTGAGCGCGCCGCGCCGGATCAAGCTTGCCGATGCCGAATTCGTAGAAGTTGTTGTAGCGGGCGGCAACGGTGGCGTCGGTGAGCTCGCGGCCGAGCTCGAATTTGCTTTTGCGTGCAACGCCAGGCCGACTCGACGCGGCAGAAATCGTGTCGCCTTCCGCGGCCAGCGCTACGCCCGCTCCAATCGCGCCGGCGCCAAGTGCGGCGAGGAAGGAGCGGCGGTTGAGGTAAATCTCCTGAGATGTCGCGCTGCCTGCGATGCGCTGCCAGGGGCGCGAACGTCGAATGAAAGGCATGCGCCAATGGTACGGACAGGGGGTGTGAAATGCACGGTTCGCGCACCGCAGCGTGATCGGCAGTGAATGTCAGTTCCAGATGATCAAGCCGGGCTCGAACGGCGTCGCCATATCGACCTTCCCGGGAACGATTCTCAGGGCGAATCCCTGCCGGCCACTCACGCGGCACTCGAGCGTGCCGGTGAACAGGTGCCGCCCCGGCGCCATCTCGCGCGCATGCGACATGTTCAGCACCTGCGGGTCTTCGATTTCACCGGCGGCGTTCATCGTGCCGGCGTAGAGCTGCACGCGGATGTCGTCGGGCTTCAGATCCGGCAGATCGACCAGCGCTTCGACCTGCATGCGGTCGCCAACCTTGTAGTGGCCGTTGCCGCTCGTGTGGACGCCGACGATGCGGATGCCGCCCCACTTGTGGCGCAGTTCATCCTTCGCCTGCGCCAGCGCGACTGCCCCGGCCAAACCGTTCTCGGCCAGCTTCTGCCCGCGCTGCATCGAAGGGATGTAGAACTTCTCCGCATACTCCCGCACCATCCGATTGGTGTTGAAGACGGGCGCCAGCTTGCGCATGCAGTTCTTCATCCGCTGAATCCATTCGCGCGGAATGTTGTCCACGCCGCGATCGTAGAACGACGGCACGATCCGCTTTTCAAGCAGGTCGTACAGCGACTGGCTCTCGACGTGGTCCTGGAAACTGCTGTCGCTGTAGGTTTCCCCGCGGCCGATCGCCCAGCCGACATCAGGCGAGTAACCTTCGACCCACCAGCCATCGAGGATGGAGCAGTTGGGCACGCCGTTGGCGGCGGCCTTCATGCCGCTGGTGCCGCTGGCTTCAAGTCCGCGGCGAGGGGTATTCAGCCACACGTCCACGCCCTGCACCAGGTAGCGGGCGATGTTCATGTCGTAGTTTTCGAGAAAGACGAAGTGCCGCCGCAACGAAGGCTGCCGTGAAAACTGCACGATCGCGCGGATCAGCTCCTTGCCCTCGTTGTCGGCTGGATGAGCCTTGCCGGCGAAGATGAACTGGATGGGACGCTTGCTGTCCTCAACCAAACGCCGCAGCCGCTCCGGATCGCGCAGCAGCAGCGCACCTCGCTTGTACGAGGCAAAGCGACGGGCAAAGCCGATCGTCAGGGCTTCCGGATCGAGCACCTCGTCGGCCGCGCTCACCTCGTCGCTGGGTGCTCCGCGTCGGATCAACTGCTCGCGCAACATCTGCCGCGCCCAGCTCACCAGGCGCTCGCGGCAGCGCTCATGGGCGCGCCACAGCTCCTCGTTCGGAATCTGCTCGACCGCTTCCCACACCGCCTGGTCGGTCGGATCCATCTGCCACCGGCTGCCGAGGTAGCGGTCCAGAGTGTAAACCATGTCCGGCGCCAGCCACGTGCGCACGTGAATGCCGTTGGTGACGTGCTGAATCGGCACTTCCTGCGGCGGGACATCGGGCCAGATGTTGTGCCACATCTTGCGCGACACCTCGCCATGCAGTTCGCTCACCGCGTTGTAGCTGTCGGCCAGCCGGATCGCCAGCACCGCCATCGAAAAACCCTGCTTGGTATTGGTCACATCCTCGCGGCCGAGGGCGAGGAATCCTT
>DATLGF010000522.1:0-3584 GCA_035540575.1 Noviherbaspirillum sp. | reverse complement strand
ATCGTCGACACCACTGATTTCTCCGACTACCGCCGCGCGCTCAAGCACCTGGGCGGCGCGCTGGCCGGCTGGCGCTACCTGCAGAAGGGCCTGATGCTGATGCGCACGCTGAAGAAGAGCGGCGTACCGTTCTACAAGAGCGCGACGCAGCTTGCCGTCGAAGGCAAGGACGCTGCCACCGCGCTCAGCTTCGAGGCCGGCGGCCAGCGCCATCGCATCGATTCGAAACTGATCCTGCTGCACCAGGGCGTGGTGCCGAACACCCAGTTCACCTGGGCGCTGCGCGCAAAGCACGTCTGGGACGACGCGCAGCTGTGCTGGGCGCCCGAGGTCGACGAATGGGGCGAGCTGAACATCCACGGCATCCACGTGGCCGGTGACGGCCGCGGAATCGGCGGTGCGGTTGCGGCCGCGCTGCAGGGCGAGCTGGCCGGGCTTGCGGTCGCGTTCGGCGAACGCAGGATCGCAGCCGAAGAGCGCGACCGCCTCGCCGCCCCTGCCCGCGCGGCGCTGCGCGATAACCTGAACATCCGCCCCTTCCTCGACGCGCTGTACCGGCCGAAGCTGGAGAACCGCGTGCCGGCCGACGACGTCATCGTCTGCCGCTGCGAGGAAGTCACCGCCGGCGCGGTGCGCGAGTACGTCGGCCTGGGCTGCGTCGGTCCGAACCAGACCAAGTCCTTCGGGCGCTGCGGCATGGGTCCCTGCCAGGGCCGCATGTGCGGCCTGACGGTGACCGAGGTCATCGCCGAAGCGCGCCAGGTCTCGCGCGAGGAAGTCGGCTACTACCGCATCCGTCCGCCGATCAAGCCGATCACGCTGGCCGAACTGGCCGGCGACTAAAGGCTGCGCTAAACCGCCAATGCCGTTCAGTCAAGTCTTCGTTATTCAGTGGTCGCCCCGGCGAAAGCCGGGGCCCAGCGTCTTCCATGTACGTAGTGACGCCGCTGGATCCCGGCTTTCGCCGGGATGACTGATACCTTGGATGCTTATCTGAACTGCATTAGCCCTGAACCGCCCGTTCACCCGGGCCCACCTGCGCCGCGCCCATCGCGGCGGCGCTTTGCTTTTACCAAGGAGAATCGATGAGCACCATTACCCGCCTCGAAACCAACCAGCGCATGAGCCGCGTGGTGATTCACAACGGCGTCGTCGCAGTCGGCGGCCTGACCGCAGGCGATCCGTCGCAGGACATCAAGGGTCAGACCCGCCAGGTGCTGGAAAAAATCGAGGGCTGGCTCGCCAAGGCCGGCACCGACAAGACCAAGCTGCTGACCGCGCAGATCTGGCTGAAGGACATCGAGCGCGACTTCGCCGGCATGAACGAAGTGTGGGATGCCTGGGCGCCCGAAGGTGCGGCGCCGACCCGCGCCACCTGCGAAGCGAAGCTCGCACGTCCGGAACTGCTGGTCGAGATCATCGTCACGGCTGCGGTTTGATGTAGGGAGTGCGGAGCGTCTGCTGGACGAATGCTGTTCAGAAAAGCGAAAACCCTTGCCCTGTCGTTCCCGCGCAGGCGGGAACCCAGTTCCGGCGCTCGCAGATCTGCCAATGTCTGAACTGGGCTCCCGCCTGCGCGGGAACGACATAGCGAGAGTAATCGCCCAAGTGAAGTACTTGCTCAAGTGAAGCATTCGCCCAACTTAACGCCAGTCCGCGGACGTATCCGCCCAAAAACAAAAAGGAATTGAAACGCATGACAGACATCACCCGCCATGACGTCGGCGCCCGCATGTCGGAAATCGCCGTCTTCAACAATGTGGTCTACCTCGCCGGCCAGGTGGCCGAAGTGAACCCGGATGCCGGCATCACCAGGCAGACCGAGGAAGTGCTGGGCCACATCGACCGCCTGCTCGCCAAGGCAGGCACCGACAAGAGCCGCATCCTGCAGTGCCAGATCTACCTGAAGGACATTGCCGACATCGCCGCGATGAACGCTGTCTGGGACCAGTGGGTGGCAGGCGGCAACACCCCGCCCCGTGCGACGGTGCAGGCGGAGCTTGCCGATTCGCGCTGGCGCATCGAAGTGGTCGTTTGCGCGGCCTTGCCGGTGGCTTGAGGTTTGGTTGATTGAACCACGGCGGGCACGGCGCACACGGCGATAACTCTAAACATTGTCATCCCGAGCGCAGCGAGGGATCTCATCGGGTCACAGAACGGAGATTCCTCGCTGCGCTCGGAATGACAAGTTTTTGTCAGGCTCGCCCTGGTTCAACCGATCTCACCCCGACACTACCCCGAACCGATCCACCGCAAACGCATCCAGCGCCATGCTCGATCGTCCATCGAGAATCAGCTCCGACACCATCTTCCCCACCGCCGGCCCCAACTGAAACCCGCTCGCGGAGAACCCGAACGCATGCACCAGTCCCTCGGCCTTCCTGCTCGGACCGATCACCGGAAGCTTGTCGGGCGTAAAGGCCTCCACGCCGGACCAGGCGCGGTTGATGCCGACATGCTTGAGGAAGGGAAACAGGTCGGTGACGATGCGCGCGCTGCGCGACAGCCGCGAGAAGTCCAGCTCCGCGTGCTTGTCCTCGAAATCGACACTGCACTCCAGCGCGCCGCCGATCACTACCGTGCCGTTGTCGAACTGCTTGAACGACAGCGGGCGCACGGCGGCGCCAAGCACTGGCTTGATGAAGGGCGCGACGCGCTGCGTCACCATCAGCATCAGTCCCCCCGGCTTGGCGGGAACCTGCTCGTCCACCTGAGCCGCCAGATTCGCCGCCCAGGCTCCGGCCGCGTTGACCACATGTGTCGCCTCGAACGCGCCGTGCGCGGTGCCGACCTTCCAGCGCGTGCCGACCCGTTCGATGCGTGCAACCGCAGTCTGCTCGTACACGCGCGCCCCGCAGCGCTCGGCGGCGCGGCGAAACGCGGTGACCGCACGGTACGGCAGCGCATGGCCGTCATCCTTGACCCAGATGCCGGCGGCCACAGTCGGCGTGATCGAAGGAATCAGTTCGCGCACCGTCTCGCGATCGACCAGCACCTCGTGCATGAAGCCGTGCGACGCCAGCAAGTCCACGCGCGCCTTCAGGATGGCGATCTCGCCTTCGTTCTCGGCCACCTTCAGCTGGCCGCTCGCCTCGAAGTTGCCGTCGTCGCCGATCAGCTCGCGCAGGCGGTGCCACAGTTCGCGCGAGGCCAGCGCGAGCGGGATTTCCGGAACCGGGCGGCCCAGCGTGCGCACGCCGCCGGCATTCACCCCGGATGCATGACGCCCGCAATAGTCGGCCTCCAGCAGCACCACGCGTGCGCCGCGCGAAGCGAGGTGGTATGCGCTCGAGCATCCGTGGATGCCGCCGCCGATGACGATCACGTCCGCCGCTTCTGTTTTCATCTGCCGTGCCTGCCAAGTCGAATATCACGCGAGTATCGGCAGCGCCGGGCGCGGAGGTCAAATAGCATTTCGAACAGTCACCATGCAGGAGTGATATGGGCAGGAACCTGAACCTGAAGGAAGTCGAGGCGTTTCGCGCGGTCATGCTGACCGGATCGATGACGGCGGCCGCGCAGCAGATGCATACCTCGCAGCCAAACATCAGCCGGCTGATCGCGCGCCTTGAAAAGTCACTGGG
>DATLGF010000521.1:0-6033 GCA_035540575.1 Noviherbaspirillum sp. | reverse complement strand
CCGTAGAAGCGGTCCAGCGCCTTCGGCCCCCACGCGTGCCAGGCCTTGATGATCACCTCGGTGTCGCCGTTGGATGCGAACTGGTAGCCCTTCTCGCGCAGTTCCGCACGCAACTCGTGATGGTTGTAGATCGCGCCGTTGAAGACGATGCCCATGCCGAGCGTGTTGTCGACGAATGGCTGGTGGGCGCGCTGGCTCAAGTCCATGATGGACAGCCGGCGGTGTCCGAAGCAGCGCGCGCCGAGACTGAAGATGCCTTCGCCGTTCGGCCCGCGACGCTTCTGCGCGTCTGTCATGTCGAGCACTGCGCGCACATTCGCAGGCTCGTTGTTGAAACGTAGTTCTCCGGCAATACCACACATGGATCGTTAACCTCCCCAGGAGACTGCGCGGCCGGCCCTGCCACCGGGACGCGTCGATATATCAAGGCCGCACCGGCATGCAGGTTTCGCCCGGAGGCGGATGGGAAGAAAGGGCTACCTCTGGTAGAGGAAAAAGTTGTCCTTTTGTTCCCTGTTTCGGTGCACGGTCATGCACCGGCCGGATGGCGGCGCGAAAGCGCGGGGCGCTTGTCGAGCGGTCGTGCCATGCAGGGGCGTGCGCGGTCCCGCGCGGTTCGCGCCTGTCATGCGATTTGCTCAAGGTTCGGACCATTGCCGTGGGCACGGCAGGCAGCTCAAGCAGCTGCGTTTTTCAGTCCGTGGTTAGTAACAAAGGTCGCGTACTGCAATGCGACCCGCGGTACCGGCACCTGGGTGCCTTGCGGTGAGTAGGAGGCTACGCTGAACAAGTCCCCGCGCGTCGCGCATCCCGAACTCGGGCGGTCTGCGGCGTTGCAAATCCTCGCGATAGCACCGCTATCGCTGCGGTGTGCGCCTTGCAGCCCATCCCGATTTCGGGCGCCCGCCATCGCGGGACTTATTCAGCGTAGCCTGAAAAACAAAAGGGCCTACAACGATGAGTAAGCCCTTGATGTTGGATGCCGTTGGCATCAATCGAGTTAACGAGCCGTTATCCTAGCACAATCGACATGCTCGGAAAAGTTGCAGCACCAGTCCGGTGCGCGGATCAATGGCGCAGCCGGTACCAGAGTTGGCCGATCCGCTCGCGCAGGGCGTAGTGTGAACGGCGCAGGCCTTCTCCGTTCGGCACCAGGTCGAGCGCGTGCAAGGGGCCCTCCGACAGCCGCGCGGTCGGCGCCGGCACGACCTCGAAGCCGGCGCGCTCGAAAACGGCCGTCGCGCGCGCCATGTGCATCGCATCGGTAACGAGAAGGATCCGCCTCAGGCCTTGCGGCAACAGGATTGCGGCCGTGTACTTCGCATTCTGCGCAGTGTTGTTCGACCGCTCTTCCAGCCATTGCACCGGCACTGCGTAATCCTCGTGGAGCATGCGCGCCATCATCGCAGCCTCGGATTCCCCCGCACCATCGGGCACGCCGCCGCTCGCCAGCACCGGCAGTCCCGTCTGCCGATGAAGGCGCGCCGCGTAATGCATGCGCAGGAAGGCCGTGGGAAAGGGAATGTCGACCCCGCCATACTCGGCGAGCTCTTCGATGCGCCCGCCGCCCAGCAGCACGATCGCCTGCGCATCATGCAGATGCGGCGCCTGCAGCGGCGGATGCGTGCGCTCGAGCGGCCCGTGCAACCATCGCGCGCCGGCAAAGGTGCTGAACACGGTCAGGGCGGCCAGCGCAAGCAGCACGAGCGCCACGCCGACCCGCGGCAGGCGCCGGCGCAGCATGAGACCGAGCAACACCAGCAGCACTGCGTTCAGCGGGGGCAGCAGCAAGGCGGCGACGAGGTTAGTGAGAAGCACGGAAGCGTTCATGCGCGGAATGATAACTTTGCCACGCGCCCAAATCCCGTTCAGTCTGCAGACTGCCCAGTTCTTTCCGCCTCCGCGCACCGGGTGAGATGGCGGCCGTCGATCTGGCTGGCGGCATTGCATCACCGTACGGCAATTCGCCCTGCGCCCCCTTTCCCCGGCGGCACTACAATGAGCGCTTTGGCCACTCTTCCCCTCTTTGCGATGAGCCCCTGGTCCGCAGCCCAACCCGGCGCGCCCGCCGCGCAGATCGACACCCCCGCGCTCCTGCTCGATCTCGACGCCTTCGACCGCAACCTCGCGCGCATGCAGGCCGCGCTGGCGGGCAGTGGCACGCGCCTGCGGCCGCATGCGAAAAGCCACAAATGCCCGGAAATCGCCCGGCGCCAGATCGCCGCAGGCGCGGTCGGGATCTGCTGCCAGAAGCTCGCCGAGGCCGCGGTGTTCGTGAATGCGGGCATCGAGGACGTGCTGATCACCAACCAGGTGGTTGGACCGGCGAAGCTGCAGCGTCTTGCGGAACTGGCCACCCGCGCACGCATCGGCGTGCTCGTCGACCACGCGCGCCAGGCGCAGGATTTGAGCGCGGCGGCGCATGCGCGCGGTGCGCGCGTTGACGTCTATGTCGAGGTGGACGTGGGCGCAGGCCGCTGCGGCGTGCGCGCGGATCAAGCAGGCGCGCTGGCCGCGCAGATTGTTGCGCTGCCCGCGCTGCGCTTTGCGGGTCTGCACTGCTACCACGGCAGCGCCCAGCACCTGCGCCGGCCCGAGGAGCGGCAAGCGGCCATCGCCGCTGCCGCGGCACATGCGCGTGCCGCGCGCGACGCGGTCGAGGCGGCCGGCATCCCGGTCGGAATCATCACCGGCGCAGGAACCGGAAGCTTCGTGCATGAGCGCGATTCCGGTGTCTACAACGAACTGCAACCGGGTTCCTATATCTTCATGGACCGGGATTACGCGGACAACACCGCCGGTCCTGACGACATACGCTTCGAACATGCGCTGTTCGTTAAGACCACGGTGCAGAGTCGCCCCGTCCCCGGCCGTGCGGTGGTGGACGCCGGACTTAAGGCGTCGAGCGTGGATTCCGGCATGCCGGCGCCGTGGCAGCAGCCCGACGTCGGCTACCTGAAGGCCTCCGACGAGCATGGCGTGCTCGGCGGCGACGACGGCGCGTTGCCGGCGATGGGCGAGAGCCTGCTGCTGGTGCCTGGCCACTGCGACCCGACGGTGAACCTGTACGACGAACTGGTCTGCGTGCGCGGCCTGGCAAGCGGAGCGGGAACGGTGGAGGCGGTGTGGAAGATCGAGGCCAGAGGGGCGCTTCTTTAGCCGTCGCCAGCGGAGCGAGCGCGATGACGACATCCGGACCGCGTCGCCCCGGCGAAAGCCGGGGCCCAGCGGCTATTCCATGACATGATGTGAACGACACCGGCCCCCGCCGCGCGCCGGCGCGACGGCTATATCCTCCCCGTTTCTCCGAATTGATCGCGGCATTGGGAGCGTGGTACAACGCTCCGACACTCACTCACAATCACGATGAACAATCCCGCCTTCCAGCAAAAGAGCTTTTTTGCGCTGCTGATCACGGTTTCCATCGCCTTCATCTGGGTGCTGCTGCCGTTCTACGGGGCGGTATTCTGGGGCACGGTGCTTGCCATCCTGTTTACGCCGTTCTACCGGCAGCTGCTGGCCGGCATGCGCGGACGGCGCAATCTCGCGGCGCTGACCACGCTGTTCCTTGTGCTTGTCATCGTGATCTTCCCGATGTCGGTGATCACGATGTCGCTGGTCAAGGAAGTCAACCTTGTCGTCCAGATGATCCGGACCGGCCAGCTCGATTTCGGCGCCTACTTCCTGCAGATCATCAATGCGCTGCCGCCGTGGGCGGTCGAGATCCTCGACCGCTACGAGCTGGGCACGATCTACGCGATCCGCGAACGCCTGTCTGAAGCCGCGCTGCAGGGCAGCCAGCTGTTCGCCTCGCAGGCGCTCAACATCGGGCAGAACACCTTCCACTTCGTGGTCAGCTTCGCAATCATGCTGTACCTGCTGTTCTTCCTGCTGCGTGACGGCGCCACGCTGTCGGCGCGCATCCGCCACGCGATCCCGCTGTCTGAGGAACACAAGCGCCTGCTGATCAGCAAGTTCACGACCGTAATCCGGGCCACCGTCAAGGGCAACATCGTGGTCGCGGTCACCCAGGGCGCGCTCGGCGGCCTGATCTTCTGGATACTCGGCATCCAGGGCGCGCTCCTGTGGGCGGTGCTGATGGCCTTCCTGTCGTTGCTGCCGGCGGTGGGGGCGAGCCTGATCTGGGGCCCGGTTGCAATCTACTTCCTCGTCACCGGCGCGGTCTGGCAGGGCGTGGTGCTGATCGCGTTCGGCGTGTTCGTGATCGGGCTGGTCGACAACATCCTGCGTCCTATCCTGGTCGGCAAGGACACCAAGCTGCCGGATTACGTCGTGCTGATTTCCACGCTCGGCGGCATGGCGCTGTTCGGTTTGAACGGATTCGTCATCGGGCCGCTGATCGCCGCCCTGTTCATCGCGGCCTGGGATCTGCTGGCGTCGACGCGGGAAGCGCGCGCGGAGTAAGGTCCAACGAAGAGAGGTGATGGATGCAATCGGGTTGCTCGCCCGCGGCCCAGGGTGACAACGGCAAGCGCATGGCCGGGCGAGCCAGAGGCTCGGCTCACCTCTTCTTCACGTCATCCAGCAAACCTTCGCGCCGGATGAAGGCGATCACCATGTCTACTCCCTCACCCTTCCTGAGATTGGTGAACACGAACGGCTTGTCGCCGCGCATTTTCTTCGCATCGCTGGCCATCACGTCAAGGTTGGCGCCCACGTAGGGCGCGAGGTCGGTCTTGTTGATGATCAGAAGATCCGAGCGGGTGATGCCCGGCCCACCCTTGCGCGGAATCTTCTCGCCGCCGGCCACGTCGATCACGTAGATTGTCAGATCCGACAGCTCCGGGCTGAAGGTCGCGGCCAGGTTGTCCCCGCCGGACTCGACCAGGATCAGGTCGAGGTCCGGGAAATCCGCGCTCATGCGCGCGATCGCCTCCAGGTTGATCGAAGCATCCTCGCGGATGGCCGTGTGCGGACAGCCACCGGTCTCGACCCCCATCAGCCGCTCGGCCGGCAGGGCTTCGGCGCGCAGCAGGATCTCCATGTCCTCCTTCGTGTAGATGTCGTTGGTGATGACGGCCATGTCGTAGTGGTCGCGCATGGACTTGCACAGCATCTCGCACAAGGCGGTCTTGCCGGAGCCGACCGGGCCGCCGATGCCGACGCGCAGGGGATTTTTCATGGTTCTTCCTTCAATCTTTCAGGAACGGTAAAGACGGCTGTATTGCACTTCGTGCTGCATTGAGAGCAGCGACAGGCCGGGTGACCAGTTGGACAAGGCGTCGTCCTCCAGCAACTGCGCAGTGGCGGCGGCGCGCTCCAGGTCCGGCTGCAAGGACAGCAGCATGCGCTGCCCGGCCACCTGCCCGAGCGGCACGGATTTCACGCAGACCAGTACCTGGTTCTCCGCCCACGAGAACAGCGCGCCGCTCAGCGCCGCCTCGTGTGGCACGTCCAGCGCCACCATCGCATAGGCCAACGCGGTCGGCAGCGGGACTTCCGGCTGGGCCTGCAGGATGGCTTGCATGGCTTCGTCGCCCAGTTGCAGTTCCTGCACCAGCTTGCCCAGCGAGAAACCCATCTGCACGGTCTCGGCGCGAAACTCGGCGGTGTCGCGCGCGGCGAGGAAGCGCTCGGTCCACAGCGTGACGACCGCCGCGTCGCGCTGGGCGAAGCCCTGCATCAGCCGCCACAGAATCGGTGCTTCGAAACGCGCCACCACTTCATGCAAGGCATCCGCAATCCATGCGCGCGCGCTGGCCTGGTCCTTCACCAAGCCTTGCTCGAGCGCCGCCTCCAGTCCTTGCGAGTAGCTGTAGGCGCCGATCGGCAGCGACGGACTGGCCAGTTGCAGCAGGTGGAACAGCGCGGCCGGCTGCATGCTCATGACTTGTCGGACGGACGGTGGATCTTCTGGCGCAGCGGGATTGGCGCCAGCGGATGATGGTGGTGATGATCGTGGTCACCGTGGTGGTGGTGATGGCCGCCGCCATAGGCGCCGGACTCGGGCTCGAACGGGGCCATCTCCTCGGTCACGGTTGCGCCCAGGCCTTCCAGCATTTCCTTGAGTAC
>DATLGF010000520.1:0-2505 GCA_035540575.1 Noviherbaspirillum sp. | reverse complement strand
GAATTCCTTGAGGACGCCGCTGGTCACCGCAACCGGCTTTCCGCTGGGCGCATTGAGCGTCTGCATCGCGCGCCAGGTCATCGGCATGTTCATCCCGAGGCCAATCGCCTTCGAGAAAGCTTCCTTTGCGGCAAAACGCGTGGCGAGGAAGCGCACGCCGCGCGCTTCCACTTTCTCGCGCCGCCGACGGAATTTGATCAGTTCCTCCGCCCCCAGGATGCGCTCGGCAAACCTCTCGCCATGGCGGGCAAGCGCTGCCTCGATGCGCGCGATCTGCACGATGTCGGTACCGATCCCGTAAATCATTTCTTGTGCAGTCCCAAACGGGCCGCGACCATGATCGCCTTCATTTCCTTGATCGCGTTCTGCCAGCCGACGAACAGCGCATGCGCCACGATCGCGTGACCGATATTGAGCTCCTCGATCTCGGCAATCGCGGCGATCGCCTGGACATTGGTGTAATGCAGGCCATGGCCGGCATTGACCTTCATCCCGTAGCGCCGCCCCTCCATCACCGCGCTGGTGACGCGTTCGAGTTCGGCTTGGACCGCCGCCTCTCCTTCGGCATGCGCATAGCGTCCGGTGTGGATTTCGATGACCGGCGCGCCAGCCTCAGCCGCGGCCCGGATCTGAACCGGATCGGGGTCGACGAACAGGCTCACCCGGATGCCGGAGCGCTGCAGCTGGCTGCAGGCCGCCTTCACGTCGGCGAAACGCCCGACCACGTCGAGCCCGCCTTCGGTGGTCAGCTCTTCACGCCGTTCCGGCACCAGGCAGACGTCCTCGGGCTTGATGCGGCAGGCGAAGTCCAGCATTTCCGGCGTGACCGCCGCCTCCAGGTTCATGCGCGTGCGCAGCTGCGGGCGCAGCGCCTCCACGTCCGCATCGCGGATATGACGGCGGTCTTCGCGCAAATGCAAGGTGATGCAATCGGCACCGGCCTCCTCCGCCAGCAAGGCGGCGGCCACCGGATCGGGATAGGGAGCGCCGCGCGCGTTGCGCACTGTCGCGACGTGATCGATATTGACACCCAGATCGATGACCGGGGAGGAAGGATTCAGAAGGCTCATGGCGCGGGAGGAAGGTTTATAACTGCATCAAATCTATCAGAATCTGGCGCGTATTCAGGGGAATGCCGGCCAGATGATGCGCAAGCAGAAAACGCATCAGCTGCTTGCTCTGAGCCTGGGTGGCGGGATCGCCGTAATCCTCCGCTTCCATGTCCAGCAGCGTCTTGCCGGCAACCCGCGGCCAGTTGTCGCTCCCCCTCGCCGGACGCGGGCCCTGCTCGGGATCGACCACGTAGATTGCCTCGGGATGCACCGGCTCGCCACTGCTGCGGCACACCGTGAAATCGCCGCCGACGCCGGTTTCCTTCAGCAGTGCCCGCTCGAAACGACGCAAGACGATAGGCGCCGGTTCGCCATGCGCGAGCTGATTCAATGTGGCGACATAGTGGTCGAACAAGGCTGGGTGCGGATCCTCGCGCGCGAGCAGCTTGACGAGCAGTTCGTTCAGGTAAAAACCGCACAGCAGCGCCGATTTCTCCAGCGGCAACAGGCCGCCGATCCAGTCGGCCGACGTCAATGTGCGCACTTCCCCCTTGCCGCTCCAGCCTACGGACAAGGGCTGGAAGGTCTGCAGCACGCCGCGCAGCTTCGAGTGGGGACGCTTAGCCCCCTTCGCCACGAGCGCGACCCGCCCGTAGTCGCGCGAGAACAGGTCGACAATCAGGCTGGTTTCCTTGTACGGATAGCTGTGGAGCACGAAGGCTGGTTGATCGGCGACTCGCACATCGCTTCGGTTGCGCGTGGACGGTCGCGGCGCCGCCGACGGTGCAGCGGGTGACCCGTTCTCAGACCGGAAAGTGCCCTGGGATGCGGACGCAGACATGGCGCGATCGAATGAACACGTGGGAGGCGCGAATGCGGCCGTTACTCGTAGCCGTAGGCGCGCAATCCGGCTTCATTGTCGGCCCAACCGGACTTGACCTTGACCCAGATCTCGAGATAGACCGGTCCGTCGAACAGCTTCTCCATGTCCAGGCGCGCCTGCGTCGAAATTTCCTTCAGCTTCGCCCCCTTGTTGCCGATGACCATGGCCTTGTGACTGTCGCGTTCGACCAGGATCGCCGCGAATACGCGGCGCAGACGCCCCTCTTCCTCGAATTTCTCGATCACGACGGTACTTGTATAGGGCAATTCGTCGCCGACGAACCGAAACACCTTTTCACGTACGATTTCCGCCGCCAGAAAGCGTTCGCTGCGATCGGTAATGTCGTCCTCGCCGAACATCGGCGGGTTGACCGGCAGGAGCTTTTCGATCTCGCGCTCGAGCTCTGCAAGCTGGAAGCGTTGCTTCGCGGACACCGGGACGATGGCGGCAAACGGATGCGCGGCCGCCACCTGCTGGGCAAACGGCATCATCACCGCCTTGTCCTTGATCCGGTCGGACTTGTTGATGACGAGCACCACCGGAACATTCTTCGGGAGAAGGTCGAGCACC
>DATLGF010000519.1:0-4106 GCA_035540575.1 Noviherbaspirillum sp. | reverse complement strand
GGTCCTGGTGGACGCGGCCCGTTTCGAGGCCTCCCTGCTCAACCTTCTGGTCAATGCACGCGATGCGATGCCCGCCGGCGGCACTGTGACGATCTCCACCGCCAATGTCGACCTCGGTCCGGGCGAAGTCGGCCGGCTGGCTCCCGGCTCGTATGTCCGGGTCACCGTGAAGGATTCCGGCACCGGTATGCCTCCGGAGGTGTTGGACCGGGCCTTCGAACCATTCTTCACCACCAAGGAGGTCGGCAAGGGAACCGGACTCGGCTTGAGCCAGGTGTACGGCTTCATTGCGCAGTCCGGGGGCGAAGTGCAGGTCAGGAGCAAGGAGGGCAAGGGAACCACGGTTTCCATGTTCCTTCCCGCCAACACCGGCGGGACAGCCAGTGAAGGCAAGGGCGGCACGGCCACGGCCGCCGCCGCGCAGAAGGACGTCGTACTCGTCGTCGATGACGACCCTGACCTGCTGGACATCGGCGCGGAGCTGTTTCGCAATCTCGGCTATGAAGTGCTGACCGCGCGCGACGCGGCACAGGCGACGTCGGTACTGCGCGAGCGCAGCGATATCGGCATTCTGTTCTCCGACGTCGTGATGCCGGGCGACAAGAGCGGCATCGAACTCGCGCGCGCGGCCCGTTCGCAGAGGCCGGACTTGCGGGTGATCCTCGCGTCCGGCTATCCGCTGCAGGCACTGAAGGCCGCGCACGGCGAGCTGAACGAATTCACGCTGATGGCAAAACCCTATCGGCTGGGCGACCTGGTCAACACGCTGCGCGCCGCCTAGCCGCCTAGCCGCCGGGCGCCGACTTGCCGCGAAGCGACGTACCCGCCCGGTATAATGCTGCCCATCCTCCATCCAGCAGCCGGCCCGGGCGGCCGGCATCGACGTTTCCATGCTCGCATTCCAGAAACAACAGATTCTCGACCTGTTCCAGGCCGCGCTTGCGCCGGTGATCGCCGGCACCAGCCTGCAACCCAGTCTTTCGCTCGAACGGCCGCGTGATCCGGCGCACGGCGACATCGCCTGCAACATCGCGATGCAGATCGCCAAGCCGCTGAAGAAGAATCCGCGCGAAGTCGCGCAGCAGATCGTCAGTGCCGTGCTCGACAACCCGGCGCGCGCTGACCTGATCGACAGCGCCGAGATCGCCGGACCGGGATTCATCAACCTGCGTGTGTCCGCCGTGGCGAAGCAGGCGGTCGTCAAGGTCGTGCAGCAGCAGGGCGCGCAGTTCGGCCGCGGCAATGCCGGCGCCGGAAGGAAGGTGATGGTCGAATTCGTGTCGGCCAACCCGACCGGCCCGCTGCATGTGGGCCACGGCCGCCAGGGCGCGCTCGGCGATGCGCTGTCGGCCCTGTTCGAGGCCCAGGGCTACGCGGTCACGCGCGAGTTCTACTACAACGACGCCGGCGCGCAGATCGGCAACCTCGCTTACTCGGTACAGGCGCGCTCGCGCGGCCACAAGCCGGGCGACGCGCACTGGCCCGAGTCCGCCTACAACGGCGACTACATCGCCGACATTGCCGCCGACTTCCTCGCCAAGAAGACGGTCGCCGCCAGCGACGGCGCGCCGATCACCGCCAGCGGCGACCCGAACGACCTGGAGTCGATCCGCATGTTCGCGGTCGCCTACCTGCGCCGCGAGCAGGACCTGGACCTGCAGGCCTTCGGCGTGAAGTTCGACAACTACTATCTCGAATCCTCGCTGTACCACGATGGCAAGGTCGAGGCGGCGGTCGAGGCGCTGGTCAAGGCCGGCAAGACCTACGAGCTCGACGGCGCGCTGTGGCTGAAAACCACCGACTACGGCGACGACAAGGACCGCGTGATGAAGAAGGGCGACGGCTCCTACACGTATTTCGTGCCGGATGTCGCCTATCACGTGACCAAGTGGCAGCGCGGCTATCAGAAGGTGATCAACGTGCAGGGCAGCGACCACCACGGCACCATCGCGCGCGTGCGCGCCGGTCTGCAGGCGCTGGGCCTCGGCATTCCGCAGGGGTATCCGGATTACGTGCTGCACAAGATGGTGACCGTGATGAAGAACGGCGAGGAGGTGAAAATCTCCAAGCGCGCCGGCTCCTACGTCACCGTGCGCGACCTGATCGAATGGTCGGCGGGGGACGCTCCGGTCAACGAGCAGGGCGAGCGCGACATCACGCGCGGGCGCGATGCGGTGCGCTTCTTCCTCATCTCGCGCAAGGCCGACACCGAGTTCACCTTCGATGTCGATCTGGCACTGTCGCAGTCCGACGAGAACCCGGTGTACTACGTGCAGTACGCGCACGCGCGCATCTGCTCGGTATTTGCGCAGTGGAATGGTGACGAACAGGCATTGAACGATGTCGATCTGTCTCCGTTGACTTCACCGCGGGAGGCGGCGCTGCTGGCCAGGCTCGCGGAATATCCGGAAATGTTACAGAAGGCGCTCGACGAACTCGGCCCGCATCAGGTAGCGTTCTATCTGCGCGATCTGGCCGGCGAGCTGCACAGCTACTACAACGCCGAACGCGTGCTGGTCGACGACGAATCGTTGCGGATGGCGCGCCTGGCATTGCTGCAGGCCACGCGCCAGGTTCTGCGCAACGGGCTCGCGCTGATCGGCGTGTCGGCGCCGGCGCGGATGTGATGCGCGATGTAGGCGCATGTATCAGCTGTAACCAAGAGGTAATTCAATGAAGCAGAACAGGCAGCGCGGCGGTACGCTGCTCGGTATTGTGATCGGACTGTTGCTCGGTCTTGGCATCGCGCTGGCGGTGGCGATGGTGGTCACGAAGACGCCGATTCCGTTTACCGACAAGTCGGGCCGCCAGAAGGCGGCGGAACCGACTGCACGTCAGAGTGCCGACCCGAATCAGCCGATGTACCGCCGGCGCGGCGCCGCGCCGGAAACGGCGGAAGTTGCGCCCCCGGTCAATACCGCAGCCCCGTTGCCGGCGGCGCAACAGGAAGTGCGTGTTGCGCCAGCGCAGCCGATTGAGCCCGGCCAGGCGGTGATCATCGAGCAGTCGGCCACCGAACGCGCGGCAGCGCAGGAGGAAAAGTGGCAGTACTATCTGCAGGCGGGCGCGTTCCGCGAGATGCACGACGCGGAGAGCATGCGGGCGAAGCTGGCCCTGCTCGGCGTGGAGGCGCGCGTGACCGAGCGCCATGCGGACACCGGCCTGCTGTTTCGCGTGCGCGCCGGCCCGTTCGACCAGCTCGAGGCGATGAATCGCGTGCGCACGAAGCTGACCGATAACGGCATCGATGCCGCCGTGGTCCGCATCTCGCGCTGATTCGATCGATCCGATCGATCTGCCCGTCACTCACTTTCGATAACCATTCAGGCAACCAAAGGAAGCATATGCGTTCACTCGCTCCCCTCGCCCGGTTCGTCGCCGCCCTCAGTTTCGGCTTCATGGCCCTGGGCGTCTCGGCCGCCCCCGACAATCCGCAAAGCGGCGTCGACTACCGCACGCTCGACAAGCCGCAGCCGACCGAATCCGGCAATCGCGTCGAAGTCATCGAATTCTTCTGGTATTCCTGCCCGCACTGCAACTCGCTGGAACCGTCGCTGAACGACTGGGTGAAGAAGCAGGGCGACACCATCGCGTTCAGGCGCGTGCCGATCGCGTTCCGCGAATCGATGATGCCGCAGCAAAAGCTGTACTACACGCTTGAGGCGATGGGCAACCTGGAAACCATGCATCCGAAGGTGTTCCATACGATCCATGTGCAGCGCCGCCCGCTCGACAGCGAAACCGCGATCGTGAACTGGGTCGTGTCGCAGGGCATCGACAAGCAGAAGTTCCTCGATGTGTTCAATTCCTTCGGCGTGCAGAGCAAGGTGCGCCGTGCGCAGCAGCTGCAACAGGCCTACCAGGTCGATGGCGTGCCGATGCTGGCGGTCGACGGCCGCTATGTGACGTCACCGGCGATCATCAGCAGCAGCATCGGCAACCGTCCGGAGCCGGTCCTGTACGCGGCGACCTTCCAGGTGATGGACGCGCTGGTCGCGCGCGCCGCGAAGGACAAGCGCGCCGCCGCGCCCGCGAAGTAAGCCGGCACGGCAGCCACGGCGATTCGGCGATAATGAAGTCCGCCATCCGCGAGGGTGGCGGATTTT
>DATLGF010000518.1:0-8898 GCA_035540575.1 Noviherbaspirillum sp. | reverse complement strand
CGGAAGGTGTGTCGCGCGCAACCACGCGAACCGTTGTCATCGCTTCGCTGGTCGTGCTGTGGCTGGATTTCCTGCTGACTGCACTGATGTTCAATTGACGGCGGCCCATTCAGGTGCCGCAAGCCTCTGGTAGAAGAGAATCATGCAACGCAAATCGATAGACATCTGGGTGGGACTGTTCGTGCTGCTGGGCGCGATCGCCCTGTTTTTCCTCGCGATGAAGGCCGGGAACATGAGTACGTTCACCTTCCAGGAAACATACGCGGTCAATGCCCGCTTCGACAACATCGGCGGCCTGAAGCCGCGCGCGCCGGTCAAGAGCGCAGGGGTAGTGGTGGGGCGCGTGGGCGACATCCGCTTCGATGACAACACCTTTCTCGCGGTGGTTACGCTCAATCTGGATTCGCGCTACCAGTTTCCGAGGGACAGTTCCGCCAAGATTCTCACCGCCGGACTGCTTGGCGAACAGTACATCGGCATCGAGCCGGGCGGGGATACGGAAAATCTTGCGCAGGGCGACAGGATCTCGATGACCCAGTCGGCCATCGTGCTTGAAAACCTGATCGGCCAGTTCCTGTTCAGCAAGGCCGCCGAAGCCGGGGAAAAGCAATGATGCGCATGCTGCGCCTGTGCGCGCCGCTATTGGCCTTGCTCGCCGCCGGCTGCGCCACGACCCACCCGGACGACCCGTTCGAGCACTACAACCGGGTCGCGTTCGGGTTCAACCGCGCCGTCGACGATATCGCTTTGCGGCCCGCCGCCGAGGTGTACACCCGCCTGCCGTCCTTCATGCAGACCGGTGTATACAACTTCTTCGGCAACCTCCAAGACGTAAACACCGCCGCGAACAATTTCCTCCAGGGAAAATGGCGTGCGGGCATATCGGATGTGACGCGCGTCGGCCTGAATACCTCGCTAGGCATCGCCGGGTTGTTCGATGTCGCCAGCGAAGCCGGCTTGCAAAAGAATTACGAGGATTTCGGCCAGACGCTGGGCAAGTGGGGCATGGAATCGGGGCCGTACGTGGTGCTTCCCTTGCTCGGGCCGTCGACGCTGCGCGACACGCTCGCCACGCCGGTCGATTTCCAGCTGGACCCGTGGTACTACAAGCGGCCGGCGCGCTACCGCAACGCCGGCGTCGTCCTGCGCACGGTCGACCAGCGTGCTACCCTGCTGGATGCGTCGACCCTGCTGGAGGAGGCCGCGCTCGATCGTTACCAGTTCGTCCGCGATGCCTATCTGCAGCGCCGCCGCAACCAGGTCTATGACGGCGATCCGCCGCCGCTGCCTCGCGCCGCCGAGAATGACGAATGACACGCCGGCGCTGCACAACCCGTTTCAATCCGAGAGAATTATGAAATCCATCAAGCAATTCTGGACGCTCTTTGCACTCTGCCTGGGCCTGGTGGCCGCCTTGCCGGCCAGCGCCCAAACGCAGGCGGAGACACCCGACGCGCTGATCAAGCGCATCAGCCACCAGGTGCTCGACGCCGCGCGCACTGACCCGCAGATCCAGGCCGGCAACCACCGGCGCGTCATGGAAGTGGTCGAGGAGCACATCTTCCCGCACGTCGATTTCCAGCGCATGACCGCCCTGGCGGTCGGCCGCTTCTGGCGCGAGGCGACGCCCGAGCAGCAGAAGCGTCTGACCGAAGAGTTCCGCACGCTGCTGGTCTACACCTACTCCGGCGCGATCAGCCAGGCGCGTGACCAGCGCATCGAGTTCCGCCCGTTCCGCGCCGATCCGGCTGACAACGAGGTGGAAGTGCGTTCCCAGATCGTGCAGCCGCGCGGCGAGCCGGTCCAGCTGAACTACCGGCTGCAACGAACCCAGGCGGGCTGGAAAATCTACGACGTGAGCGTGCTCGGCGCCTGGCTGGTCGAGAGTTACAAGAACACGTTCGCCTCCGAGATCGGCAAGGGCGGCATCGACGGCCTGATCAATACGCTGGCCGAGCGCAACAAGCGCCTGGCAGCCAGTGCGGCGCGCGGGTCGCGTTCCTGAATGCTGTTCCGTCCTCCGCTTACGCTGACGGTGAACAATGCGGGCCTGGCACTTGAAGCCGGGCTGCGCGCGATCGAAGAGGGCCAGACCGAGATCGACCTCGGTGAGCTGGCCGCCGTCGATTCCGCAGCAGTCGCAACCTTGCTCGCCTGGCAGCGGGCTGCGCGCGCCCGCGGCGCCGCGTTGAGGTTTGCCAACGTGCCCGCCAACCTGCTCGGCCTAGCCGCTCTGTACGGCGTGGATGAACTCCTGCGGCCGGTCCCCTGAGTCGGCTGACTGCCGGCAAATCTCCTATAATCTCCGGTTCGCCCCAAGGGCGCACACCTCGGTGCGCCGGCTTCCCTTCCCGAAATTTGCGCCGCATGGCTGCCCTAGAGATCGTCAACGTCGAAAAACGCTACAAGGCGCTGCAAGCCCTTGGTGGCGTGTCCCTGCGCGTCGAGCAGGGGGAGTTCTTCGGTCTGCTCGGCCCCAACGGCGCGGGGAAGACGACGCTGATCTCTATCGTCGCCGGGCTCAACCGCGCTGATGCCGGCAGTGTCAGCATCCACGGCTTCGACGTGGTGCGCGACTACCGCGAAGCGCGCCAGCGGCTGGGCGTCGTGCCGCAGGAACTGGTGTTCGATCCGTTCTTCACGGTGCGCGAGACGCTGCGCATGCAGTCCGGTTATTTCGGACTGAAGAAGAACGACGACTGGATCGACGAGGTGATGGCCAATCTCGACCTGACCAACAAGGCCGACACCAACATGCGCGCGCTGTCCGGCGGCATGAAGCGACGCGTCCTCGTCGCCCAGGCGCTGGTGCACCGACCGCCGGTGATCGTGCTCGACGAGCCAACCGCGGGTGTCGACGTGGAACTGCGCCAGACGCTGTGGAAATTCATCTCGCGCCTGAACCGCGAAGGCCACACCATCGTGCTGACCACGCACTACCTGGAAGAAGCGCAGGCCCTGTGCAACCGGGTGGCGATGTTGAAGGCGGGCCGGGTGGTTGCCCTGGATACGACTGCGGCACTGATCAAGCGCATCTCCGGTTCCCAGCTCATCGTGCGCCTGTCGCGCGGCAGCCTGCCGGACGGCCTGAAGCACCTGGTCTCGCATCCCGAGGAACTGGTGTCCGGCCACCGTTACACCCTGCGGGTGAACGAGTACACCGAAGTCGAACCGATACTCGCCACGCTGCGCACCGCCGGCGTCGTCATCGAAGACATGCAGTTGCAGCAGGCCGACCTGGAGGACGTGTTCATCCAGATCATGGAGGGTGAAAAATGACCGGTGGCATGGTCGGCTTCCGCACGCTGTTCTACAAGGAGATCCTGCGCTTCTGGAAGGTTGCCACGCAGACGATCACCGCACCGATCCTGACGGCGATGCTGTACCTGCTGATCTTCGGCCATGTGCTGGAAGAACATGTGCAGGTCTTCCCCGGCGTCAGCTATACCGCTTTCCTCGTGCCGGGGCTGGTGATGATGAGCGTGCTGCAGAACGCCTTCGCCAACAGTTCGTCGTCGCTGATCCAGTCGAAGATCACCGGCAACCTGGTCTTCGTGCTGCTGCCGCCGCTGTCCCATTGGGAGCTGTATGGCGCCTATGTGCTGGCCTCGGTGGCGCGCGGTCTCGCCGTTGGCCTGGGCGTGTTCCTGATCACCGGTTTCTTCGCGGATCTCTCCTTCGTGGCGCCATGGTGGATCGCCGCATTCGCGATCCTCGGCGCCGCCATCCTCGGCACCATGGGCCTGATCGCCGGCATCTGGGCGGAGAAGTTCGACCAGCTCGCTGCGTTCCAGAACTTCCTGATCATGCCGGCCACCTTCCTGTCGGGTGTGTTTTATTCGATCCACTCATTGCCGCCGTTCTGGCAGACGGTGTCGCACTTCAATCCGTTTTTTTATATGATTGACGGCTTCCGCTACGGCTTCTTCGGTCATTCGGACGTCGATCCCGCCCGTAGCTTCGTCATCGTCGCCGTATTCTTCACGCTGCTGGGCAGCCTTGCGATCGCGCTGCTCAAGAGCGGCTACAAGCTGCGCCACTGACCGCACGCTTCACAGACAGGAGCTCCACCATGTTGCCTACCCCTGAGCAGATCAAGGGCTATATCGAGGCCGGCCTCAACTGCACCCATGTTGAAGTCGAAGGCGACGGCCAGCATTTCAATGCCGTCATCGTCTCGCCGGATTTCGCCGGCAAGCGGCCGATCCAGCGCCACCAGCTCGTGTATGCGGCGCTCGGTGATCGCATGCGCGCCGAAATTCACGCGCTGTCGATGAAAACCCTGACCCCGGAAGAGTTCCTGCAATAATGGACAAACTGCTCATCACCGGCGGCAAACGCCTGTCCGGCGAAATCGCCATCTCGGGCGCCAAGAATGCCGCGCTGCCTATCCTCTGCGCGGGCCTGCTCACTGCCGATACGATAGAACTGACCAACGTTCCGCAGCTGCAGGACGTCAATACGATGCTGAAGCTGCTGCGGCAGATGGGTCTGCGCGCCGAGCAGGATGGCGACCGCATGATGCTGTCCGGGCGCGCAATCGAGAACTGCGAAGCGCCGTACGAGATGGTGAAGACGATGCGCGCTTCCATTCTCGTGCTCGGGCCGCTGCTGGCGCGCTTCGGCGAAGCCAAGGTGTCGCTGCCCGGCGGCTGCGCGATCGGCTCGCGGCCCGTCGACCAGCACATCAAGGGCCTGCAGGCGATGGGCGCAGAGATCCACATCGAAGCCGGCTACATCCACGCGAAGGCCAAGCGGCTCAAGGGCACCCGCGTGGTGACCGACATGATCACGGTCACCGGCACCGAAAACCTGCTGATGGCCGCCACGCTGGCCGAGGGCGAGACGGTGCTGGAAAACGCCGCGCGCGAGCCGGAGGTGACCGACCTGGCCAACCTGCTGGCCGCAATGGGCGCGCAGATCGACGGCATCGGCACCGATCGCCTGGTCGTGCAGGGTGTACCCAGCCTGCATGGCGCGAGCCACAGGGTGGTCGCCGACCGCATCGAGACCGGCACCTTCCTGTGCGCGGTCGCCGCCACCGGCGGTGATGTCACGCTGACCAATACCCGCGGCGACCTGCTCGATGTCGCGCTCGACAAGCTGCGCGAAGCAGGCGCGATCCTCACCTCCGGACCCGACTGGATCCGCGTGCAGATGGCCGCGCGTCCGAAGGCGGTCAGCTTCCGCACCACCGAATACCCGGGCTTCCCGACCGACATGCAGGCGCAATTCATGGCGCTCAACTGCATCGCCGAAGGCAGCAGCCGCATTACTGAAACGATTTTCGAAAACCGCTTCATGCATGTGCAGGAGCTCAATCGCCTCGGCGCCGCGATTGACATCGACGGTCACACCGCGATCGTGCAGGGTGTCGACCGGCTGGTCGGCGCGCCGGTGATGGCGACCGACCTGCGCGCGTCGGCCTCGCTGGTGATCGCCGGCCTGGCCGCGCAGGGACAGACCCTGGTCGATCGGATCTATCACCTCGATCGCGGCTATGACCGCATGGAGGTCAAGCTGGCGGGCGTCGGTGCCGAGATCGAGCGGGTGAAGTAATGAGCCAGCAACTGACGCTTGCGCTGTCCAAGGGGCGGATATTCGAGGAGACCCTGCCGCTGCTGCAGGCGGCCGGCATCACCGTCACCGAAGACCCGGAGAAGTCGCGCAAGCTGATTCTGCCGACCAATGATCCGGGCGTGCGTGTGATCATCGTACGCGCGTCAGATGTGCCGACCTACGTGCAGTACGGCGCGGCGGATTTCGGCGTGGCCGGCAAGGACGTGCTGATGGAGCACGGTGGTGAAGGGCTGTACCAGCCGATCGACCTGAACATCGCGAAATGCCGCCTGTCGGTCGCCGTGCCGGCCGGCTTCGACTACGCGAACGCGGTGCGCCAGGGCGCGCGCCTGCGCGTCGTGACCAAGTATGTGCAGTGCGCGCGCGAGCACTTCGCGGCCAAGGGCGTGCACGTGGACCTCATCAAGCTGTACGGCTCGATGGAGCTCGGGCCGCTGGTCGGGCTGTCCGACGCCATCGTCGACCTGGTCAGCACCGGCGGCACGCTGCGCGCGAACAACCTGGTCGAGGTAGAGCACATCATGGAGATTTCCTCGCGCCTGATCGTCAATCAGGCCGCCTTGAAGCTCAAGCGCGAACGCTTGCAGCCGATACTAGAAGCATTTGAGAAAGCCTCTGCGCAGGCTGCATGACACGATGACGATCACGATCCGCAAACTCGACTCCTCGGTACCCGGTTTTACGGAGCAACTGCACGCGGTGCTGGCGTTCGAGGCAGCGGAGGACGAGGCGATCGATCGCGCGGCCGCGCAGATCCTCGCCGACGTGAAGGCGCGCGGCGACGCCGCCGTGCTCGAATACACGAACCGGTTCGACAAGCTGGATGCGCGCAGCGTCGCCGCGCTGGAGATCCCGCAGGCGCAGTTGCGCGCGGCGCTCGAAGGGCTGGCCCCGGCCCGTCGTACCGCGCTGCAGACCGCGGCCGAGCGCGTGCGCGCCTACCATGAGCGCCAGAAGCGCGAGACTGGCAGCGAAGGCTTTACGTATACCGAAGCGGACGGCACGGTGCTTGGCCAGAAAGTCACGCCGCTCGATCGTGTCGGCATCTACGTGCCGGGCGGCAAGGCCGCCTATCCGTCGTCGGTGCTGATGAACGCGATCCCGGCCAAGGTCGCCGGCGTGCAGGAAGTCATCATGGTCGTGCCGACGCCGGCCGGCGTGAAGAACGAACTGGTGCTGGCCGCCGCGGCGATCGCCGGCGTCGATCGGGTGTTTACGATCGGCGGCGCCCAGGCCGTCGGCGCGCTCGCCCATGGTACCGCCACCATCCCGCAAGTCGACAAGATCGTCGGTCCCGGCAACGCCTATGTCGCCGCTGCCAAGCGCCGCGTGTTCGGCGTGGTCGGCATCGACATGATCGCCGGGCCCTCGGAGATCCTGGTGCTGTGCGACGGCACGACCGACCCGGACTGGGTCGCCATGGATCTGTTCTCCCAGGCCGAGCACGACGAGCTTGCGCAATCCATCCTGGTCTGTCCGGATGCCGCCTACATCGAGGCGGTCGAAGCGAGCATCAACCGCCAGATCGAGGCGATGCCGCGCAAGGACGTGATCCGCACTTCGCTGACCAACCGCGGCGCGCTGGTCAAGGTGCGCGACATGGACGAAGCCTGCGAGATCGCCAACCTGATCGCCGCCGAACATCTCGAGATTTCCGCCGACAACCCGAAGCAATGGGCCGACAAGGTGCGTCACGCCGGCGCGATGTTCCTCGGGCGCTTCGCGTCCGAGTCGCTCGGCGATTACTGCGCGGGCCCGAACCATGTGCTGCCGACGTCGCGCACCGCGCGTTTCTCGTCGCCGCTGGGCGTCTACGATTTCCAGAAGCGCTCGTCCGTCATCCAGGTCAGCGAAGCCGGCGCGCAGACGCTGGGCGTTGTTGCCGCCGAACTCGCCTATGGCGAGGGCCTGCAGGCGCATGCGATGTCGGCCGAATACCGGCTCAAGCGATGAAGCGCGGCCGCGATGAGTGACTGGCTGGACCGCGTGTTCTGCGAGGATGCGCTGGATGGCCTCACGCGCGTGCCGGACGGGGCGGTAGACCTGCTGATCGCCGATCCGCCATACGGCCTGGGCAAGGACTACGGCAACGATTCCGACAAGCTCGATGCCGAGGCCTACCTGCAATGGACCGAGCGCTGGGTCGATCTCGCGCTGCCCAAGCTCAAGACCAATGGCAGCCTGTACATCTTCCTGACCTGGCGCTATTCGCCCGAGATCTTCGTGATGCTGAAGAAGCGCATGACGATGCTCAACGAAATCATCTGGGATCGCCGGGTGCCGTCGATGGGCGGCAGCACCCGCAGGTTTTCCTCGGTGCACGACACGATCGGCTTCTTCGCGAAGGCGAAGGATTATTATTTCGATCTCGACGCCGTGCGCATTCCGTACGACGCCCAGACCAAGAAGGCGCGTTCGCGCTCGATTTTCGTCGGCGCGAAATGGCTGGAAATCGGCTACAACCCCAAGGATGTGTGGAGCGTGTCGCGCTTGCACCGCGTGCACCGGGAGAGGGCCGATCATCCCACGCAGAAGCCGCTGGAGGTTGTCGAGCGGATGATCAAGGCATCCTGCCCGCCCGGGGGCGTGGTGCTCGATCCGTTCATGGGCAGCGGCACCACCGCGGTGGCGGCGCGGCGCTGCGGCCGCCACTACGCGGGCTTCGAGCTGAACCCGGACTACTGCGACCTGATCGACGTGCGCCTGGCCGCCCTCGAAAGCCCCGAGGCGGCCTGACGCTACTACCAACGAGACCTGCCATGTCACTGATCGAGAACATCATCCGTCCCGAGATCCGCGCGCTGTCCGCGTACCACGTGCCGGACGCCTCCGGATTCATCAAGCTCGACGCGATGGAGAACCCGTACCTGCTGCCGGAGGACATGCGCGCGGAACTGGGGCAGCGGCTGGCCGACGTGGCGCTCAACCGCTACCCGGTGCCCTCGTACGAGACGCTGAAGAAAAAGATCGGGGCCAGGCTCGGCGTGCCGCCCGGTTTCGGCCTCATTCTCGGCAACGGCTCCGACGAACTGATCGCGCTGCTCTCGATCGCCTGCGCGAATCCGGGCGCCAAGGTGCTGGCGCCGACACCGGGCTTCGTCATGTACTCGATGTCGGCCAGGTTTTCGGGAATGCAGTTCGTCGGCGTACCGCTGAAAGCAGATTTTTCGCTCGACATGCCGGCGATGCTGGCAGCGATCGCCGAGCATCGCCCGGCGATCACCTATCTGGCCTATCCGAACAATCCCAGCGGCAACCTGTACGACGCCGACGACATGGTGCGCATCATCGAGGCCATCGGCGAGACCGGCATCGTGG
>DATLGF010000517.1:0-13976 GCA_035540575.1 Noviherbaspirillum sp. | reverse complement strand
CCCATACGCGTAATACCCGGCCGACGTGCGGCGCACGTTCGTGTATGCGGCCGTCGAGTAATACCCGAGGTACTGGTTCGAATTCACCGCGTACGCATTGCCGTTGGATGCATACGCGCGGCCGTTGACCACGTGCGAATAATTGCTGGCATACCAGCTTGAGCAGGTGTACGGCGCAGCGGCGTTGCCGCTGACGATGCGGTCGATCATGGTCTTGATCGCGACCATCTGCCCGCCGCTCTTGCCGGGGAAGTTCACATCGTCATAGCCCCACCAGTCCCAGCAGCCGTTCGGATTCGCGAAGGTCGCGTGGGCCTGCGGATACAGCACGATGATGTTGTTGGTGTCGGCCCAGCGGTTGTAGCCGGTGTTGCGGTAGAACTTGTCGCCGATCGTCGCGGCGTTCTGCTGGCAGCCATGGAAAGCGACATGCAGCCGACAGGGCTGGCCGGCCGCGCAGTTGGCCGGGACGTAAGCCCAGCCGTCATTGGCCATCCCGTGGTTGGTCGGATCGGCATTGCCCCAGTAGTGGCGCTGGTTGAAATTGACGAAGCTGCCGCCCAGCGTTCCGGTGTTCTTCGCATTGAGCGCCCCATAGATCCATTTCAGGATCTCGCCGGCGGTATCGTAGTTGCAGTTGTTGATGTACGGGCTGCCCTTGTAGCTGCAGGCACTGCCGTAGTAGTCGGTGACGATCGCGTGTTCGGCCGCGAGGTTGTTCTTGTAGGTGATGTTGGCGCTGCTGACGTAGTTGCCGTACATCGTGCGCAAGTCGTTCATCACCGGCTGCTTGACGGTCGAATCGATGGTGCCGGAGAACAGGTAGACCTTCGCGTTCGCAAGATTCGAAGTCGGGTCGATGTAACCGTTGCCCGACCATGTGTTCACCACCGAGATCAGATAGGGCAGATTGCGCGACCCGGTGTCGGCCATGCACGGCCCGGTCGCAATGTTCACGTTCCCCTGCGAGCAGTAAACCGGACCGCCAGCGATCACGCCGGCCCCTTTCTTCACCGTTTTCGAGTAGGCGAAATGGAATTGCGCGGCCATGTAGCCGCCGGACGAGATGCCGGATACCGACACATTGTCGAAGCTGACGTTGTAGCGCGGCAGCGTGACGACGGCGGACGCGGCGCCGGAGGCCATCAGGGCCAGCATGGCGGCCGATGCGATGGTGCTGTGCTTGAAACGTTTCATGGTGTCTCCTCGTTGTTTTCTTTATTCGTCGCCCATGCCGGGAAAGCGCATGACTGCCTGCTCCGGCGGTGGCGTCGGACGCAGTGCGAGCAGGCTCTCGGTCATCGGCTCGGGATGCGCCGTTGCAGGCGCGGCTCGTCCCGGCGACGGCGCCTGCCGTGCGGCGAGGTGTTCACGGACGATGCGGCGTGCCTGGCTTGCCGCAGGTTCGTCTAGGCCGGCTGCCGCGAACTCGTCGATTGCCTGCCATTCCGCATGGCTCAGGTCGTACGGCAGCGAGCGGGCGAGCTCCTCGAGCCGCTCGCGCGTGTGACGGCCAATGCGCAGCGCGCCCGACGCATCGCGCTCAAACAGAACGAGGCTGCCTTCGCCAACATGCGGAAGCGCCGCCGCGCCCACGGCCGGCACCGGTGCCAGCCCGGTCGCTGGACGTGCGAGCAGCCGCACCGGTTCGTGACGCGTTGCGAGCTGATCCCATGTACCCCAGGCGCACAGCGCCGCGGCCGACAGCGCGACGGCGAGACTGGCTGTCTTCATGCCTTGCTCCTTGAGGCACCCCCGGGCGGGGGTGCTGTGCCGTTCAGGGGCAGTTGCCGATCACGTAGTAGCCCGGCGCGGTCTGGGCCAGCGTGGTGGTGTAGAACGTGTTGTTCAAGCCCATGTTCTGGTTGGAACCCTTGGCCAGTGCATAGCCGCCACTGTTGTAGGCGCGCCCGGCGGTCACATGCGTGTAGTTGCTTGACGTGGTTTGTGTGCATGCATGCCCGCTCGAGGTCGTGGTGGCGCTGACCGTGGCCGAGAGCGCACTCTCGGTGCCGGACACCATCGCCGACACCGCATACGAGTAGGTTGTCCCGGATGCCAGCCCGCTGTCGGTGTAGCTCGTTGCCGCCACTGCCGAGGAAGTCACGCGCGTGCCGTTGCGGTAGACGTGGTAGCCGGATGCGCCGCTGACCGCATTCCAGGACAGCGAGACCGAGTTCGCGGTGGTGCCGGTGACGGCCAGATTGGTGGGCGCGCCCGGAGCCGGCGCGCCGCCGGTCGTGATGCGGTCGACCATGCCCTTGATGGCCAGCATCTGGCGCCCGCTCTTCTTCGCATAGTTCGGATCGTCATAACCCCACCAGTCCCAGCAGCCGTTCGGGTTGCCGGTGCTCGACGGCGCGGTCTGCGGGTAGAGCACGATGATGTTGTTGGTATCGGCCCATTTGTTGTAGCCGGTGTTGCGGTAGTAGCGATCCTGGATCTTGGTCGGGTCCTGCTGGCAGCCATGCAGCGCAACGTGCAGCCGGCAGCTCTGTCCGGCCGCGCAATTCGCCGGCACGTACATCCAGCCGGTGTTGGCCATTCCGCGCGAGGTCGGATTGCTGATGAACTCCGCCTGGTTGAACTCGATGAAGCTGCCTCCGAGGCTGCCGTTGTTCTTCGCGTTGAGCGAGCCGTAGATCCACTTCAGGATCTCGCCGGCCAGATCGAAATTGCAGTTGTTGATGTAGGGGCTGGCCTTGGTGCTGCAGCTGTTTCCGAAGTAGTCGGTCACCATCGCGTGCTCGGCCGCGATGTCCTTCTTGTAGAAGACGTTCGCGTGGTTGACGTAATTGCGGTAGTAAGTGTTCGCCTCGTCCATCACCAGCGGGCGCACGGTGCTGTCGAGCGAGCCGGAGAACAGGTAGACGCGGGAATTGGTGAGATTGCTGGTCGGGTCGATCACGCCCTGGCTGGCCCAGCTGTTGGTCGTGGAGATCAGCGTCGACGTCGCCGGCTTGCTCCAGGTCGTCGCGGCCATGCATGGCCCGGTCGCTGTCGTGAGGCTGCCCTGCGCGCAGTAGTAGGGCCCGCCGGCGACGATGCCGGCGCCGGCCTTGAAGGTAGCCGAGTACGCGACATGCAGCTGAGCGGCCATGAATCCGCCGGAGGACAATCCGGACACGGAGGTGCGGCTGGCATCGACGTTGTAGGACGGCAGGGATACCGGCGCCGCAGCGGCGGTGCTGGCGGCAAGCAGGATTGCAAGGACAAACGGGGAGCGAGCGGCCGCAGTGAGGCCGCGCAGGGGGGGCTTGATCACGAAATGTCTCCTGATGTTCTTCTTGGCCTGCCGGTCATGCCGCCAGGGCTCCGGCCTGGGACGCCGGTGGCATCTGGATACTAGGACGCGAAATGTAAAGCGCAATGGCGACCGTATTTCTACGGTAGTTGCCGCATCAAGGGATCAGAATCGGAAGTTACAGAAGCGGATAAACCGGCGGTATATGACGACCGGATGCTTCAGCAAGCATGCGGTGCACTGGTGCGCTGGCCGGCCTCGCGCTCGAGAAATGCGGGCACACGCGCGGCGCTGAGGCTCCCCACCCGTGCCAGCAAGTCCGGCCCGACGTCGTCAAAGCCATAGCTGCGGCGCAGCTGTTCCCCGATGTGCAGCAGGACCTTGGCGCTGACTTCGGCGTCCGCCTCGGCACGGTGGGCGTCGCCCGAGAACGCAATGCCCAGCGACGACGACAGCCGGGACAAGCCGTAGCTGCGCAAGCCGGGCAGCAGCCGGCGCGACAGCTTCAAGGAACATAACAGGTGCGCATGCCGCGGCGCGGTTCCGAGCATTGCGCATTCGGCAAGGAGGAATTTTTCGTCGAAGCTCGCGTTGTGCGCGGCCAGCGCATCTTCGCCAATGAAGCGCAGCAGCTCCGGCACAACCTGCGACACGCAGGGCGCGCGGTCGACCATCTGCTGGGTGATGCCGGTCAGCGCGGTGATGAAGGGCGGCACGTCGACGCAGCAATTGACCAGGGAAACGAAGCGGTCGACGATGCGCCCGTTCTCGATGCGCAGGGCCGCAACTTCGGTGATGCGCGCACCGGCCGCGGGCGACAGGCCGGTGGTCTCGAAGTCGAGCATGATGGTAGGAATGCGATACATGGGGCGATTCTACGGCGTTCGCAGTTGCCGTGTGCAGCATTGCTAGTCCTGAAAACCTTGCAACACCGCCGCGACGTTGTACCCGATCTCCGCAACCGCATAGCCGCCCTCCATCACGAACAGCGTGGGCAGACCGAGAGCGGCGATTTCCTTGCCGATGCGCAGGAACTCCGGCTGGTCCAGGCGGAACTTCGAAATCGGGTCGCCGGCATAAGTGTCCACGCCAAGCGACACCACCAGCGCGTCCGGCGCGTAGGCGCGGATGCGCGCGGTCGCCGCGCCGAGCGCTTCGAACCAGAGCGCGTTGCTGCTGCCCGCCGGCAGCGGATAGTTGGCGTTGAAGCCGTCGCCCTCCCCCTCCCCGGTTTCGTCGGCATGGCCGAGATAGAACGGGTACTCGGTACGCGGGTCGCCGTGGATCGACTGCGTGAAGACGTCGGCGCGCCGGTAGAAAATCGACTGGGTGCCGTTGCCGTGGTGGTAATCGACATCGAGGATCGCCACGCGGCCGGCGCCCTGGTCGCGAAAGGCCTGGGCGGCGACGGCGGCATTGTTGATGAAGCAGTAGCCGCCAAAGAAGTCGGGGCCGGCATGGTGGCCGGGCGGGCGCGCGAGTGCGAACGCGGCCCGCTCGCCCCCGGCAATCGCCGCCTGCGCCGCGAGCGCGCAGTCGGCCGCGCGGCGCGCGGCCTGCCAGGTGCCTGCGGTGAACGGCGATCCGCTGTCATACGAATACAGGCCGAGCTGGGCGATGAAGTTGTCCGGCTCGACATCGTCGCGAAAGCCGCGGATCGGCCACACCGCGGGAATCGCATCGCGCGTCTGCCCGAGCGCGCTCCACATGCCCCAGGCGCGCTCGAGGAAGCGCAGGTAGCGCGGCGCATGCACACGCTCGATCGCCTCGAGCGGGAAGGCATCGGGCGCATGCACCGGCCCGATCGCATGCTCGGTGAGCGCGGCCAGCACGAAATCGGCGCGCTCGGGCTTTTCGAAGCATGGCACCAGTTCGCCGCGGAAGAATTCCATCTCGCCCTTGTGGAGGCGGTGTTCGTCGCTGAAGTAGATGTGCATGGTCGGCCGCCTGTCAGGAAGGTAAGCTGATGACAGTACGCCAGCACTTCCGACTTGGCAACACCGCCTTTTGCTGCGAGTCAACGTCGGCCCGGGCGCCGGCGCGCAAGGGCTTGCGCACTACGCCTCGCGTGCCCGGCGCAGCGTCTCGATATCCAGCTTCTTCATCTTGAGCAGCGCCTGCATCACGCGCTGGCCGGCCGCATTGTCGCCGCCATCGAGCAGTTCGGGCAGCATGGCCGGCACCACCTGCCACGACACGCCGAAGCGGTCTTTCAGCCAGCCGCACTGCTGGGCAGCGGGATCGCCGCCCTCGCCCAGCCTTGCCCAGTAAAAATCGACCTCGCCCTGGTCCTCGCAGTCGATCTGGAACGAGATCGCTTCATTGAACTTGAACACCGGTCCGCCGTTCAGGGCGGTGAAAGGCTGGCCGTCGAGCACGAACTCGACCGTCATCACCGAGCCGGGCGGCTTGCGGTGGAATTCGCGCCCCGCCTCGCCATAGCGGGTGACGCGGCCGATGCGGGAATTCGGAAAGATCGAGGTATAGAGGCGGGCCGCCTCCTCGGCCTGGTCGTCGAACCACAGGCAGGGGGAAATCCGTTGCAGGCTGGACATTGCGCATCTCCTTTCTTGTCACTGATGCAGCGTAGTCGTCCACTGGCCACGCACATCGACATTCCGGAACGGATTTTGTGCGAACTCATATGGCGGGCGCGCGCGCAAGCCGATGCGACCTGCAGCGTCTCGTGTTTCGCCGGATAATCATGGGCTTGTCATATCGGCCTTGCCATGCGATTCATTCCCCGCCTCACGCCCCCCAAGCGCCTGCCGTCCATCTGGCCGCTGCTGATCGTCCTGTCAATTGCGCCCGCCACGGCGTCCGCCCGCATCGAAGCGATGGAAAAGCGCGTCGCGCCGTGCATGGCCTGCCATGGCGAGCAGGGCCGCGCCGCGCCGGACGGCTACTACCCGCGCATCGCCGGCAAGCCGCAAGGCTACCTGTACAACCAGCTGGTGAATTTCCGCGACGGCCGGCGCCAGCAATATCCGCTGATGATCTACATGGTGCAGCACCTGTCGGATGACTACCTGATGGAAATGGCGCGCTTCTTCGCCGAGCAGGACCTGCCCTATCCGCCGCCGCAGCCCGTGCCCGCCAATGCCGGCGTGATGGAACGCGGCCGCCAGCTTGCCGTGCAGGGTGATGCCGCGCGCCGCATCCCCGCCTGCGTGGCCTGCCACGGCGCGAAACTGACCGGCGTGGCGCCCTCGGTTCCCGGCGTGCTCGGCCTGCCGCGCGACTACCTCGTCGCCCAGTTCGGAGCCTGGCGCATCGGTACACGGCGCGCGCACGCGCCCGACTGCATGGGCCAGGTTGCGCGCGAAATGAGCGCGGAGGACATCAATGCGGTCTCGACCTGGCTCGCGGCGCAGCCGCTGCCCGCCGAGCCAAAGGCCGAGGGCAGCTTTCCCGCGCCCCTGCCGCTGGCCTGCGGCAGTGTCGGCCAGGGAGGACAGCCGCGATGAAACGCTTCCTGCTCGCTCTGCTGACGGTCGCCGTCCTGGCAATCGGCCTGGTGCTGTGGCTCGGCCTGCGCGAAGACGACAGCCATCCGTCCACCACGCCGGACGTAGCCAGCGCGGAGCTGGTCGCGCGCGGCGCCTACCTTGCGCGCGCCGGCAACTGCATCGGCTGCCACACCGCGCGCGGCGGCCAGCCGTATGCAGGCGGGCGCGCAATCCAGACACCGTTCGGCGCGATCTATGCATCCAACATCACGCCGGACCGCGAGACCGGCATCGGCGCATGGAGTGCCGACGACTTCTGGCGCGCGCTGCACAACGGCAAGTCGCGCGACGGCTCGCTGCTGTATCCGGCCTTCCCGTTCCCGAACTACAGCCGCGTCACGCGTGCCGACTCGGATGCGATCTACGCCTACCTGCAGAGCGTCCCGGCGGTGCGCCAGATCAACCGCGCGCCGGAACTGGATTTCCCGTTCAACCAGCGCTGGCTGCTGGTCGGCTGGCGCGCACTGTATTTCCGACCCGAGGTCTACCAGCCGCAGCCGGCGCAGAGCGCCGAGTGGAACCGCGGCGCCTATCTGGTGCAGGGACTCGGCCATTGCAGCGCCTGCCATACGGCACGCAACGTGTTCGGCGCGCAGCGCCAGGAACTGAGCGGCGGCATCATTCCGATGGTGAACTGGTATGCGACCTCGCTAACCGGCGAGCACGGCGCGCGAGAATGGCCGCTGGAGGATCTGATCGCCTTCATGGGCACGGGCGTGTCGATGCAGGGTTCGGCCTCGGGTCCGATGGCGGAGGTGGTGCGCGACAGCCTGCAGCACCTGCAGGACGACGACCTGCACGCGATCGCGGTCTACCTGAAGAGCCTGCCGCCGGACGAGGTGACGCCGTCCGCTGAGCAGCCGCTGCCCGGACCGGAACACAAGGCCTTCCTGCAGCGTGGCGCGCGCGTGTACGAGAAGCACTGCGTCGACTGCCACGGCGCCGACGGCCGCGGCGAACCGCCGCATTTCCCGCCGCTGGCGGGCAACCGCTCGGTGCTGGTGCCGGTGCCGGTCAATCCGATCCGCCTGCTGGTGCATGGCGGCTATCCGCCCAGCACCGAAGGCAACCCCTACCCGTTCGGCATGCCGCCGTTCGGCAACCTGCTGACCGACGAGGAGGCCGCCGCAGTGCTCAGCTACATCCGCAATGCCTGGGGCAACCGGGCGTCGGTGGTCGCCAGCCCGCAGATCAACCGCTTGCGGCCGGTAATGATCGACTGACATGGCGCTGCTATAGTCAGCCATCGGCCATTACCGGAATTCCCCATGCTGCGCACGCCCGACTCCTTTCTTGCCCTGCTGGAACCGCACAGCGATCCGGCGCCGGCCACGTTCATCTTCCGCGACGGCGAACTGCTGGTGCGCGACGAAGACCTGGCCTTGCCGTCCGATCCCGCGCTGGCGCTGCGCGACTGGGATGCCACCTTGCATGCGGTCGGCCTGCTCGACGAGAAGTACTGCCGCGCCGCCTGGGTGGCGCGCTCCACCGAGCCGGCGCCCGGCTACAGCTTCCGCGGCCTGCGCGCGCTGTTCGGCGCCATCGACGACGCGGTGCTCGGCGTGGCCGGCCGCGCGTTCCAGATCGTCGAATGGGCGCGCACACATCGCTATTGCGGCGTGTGCGGCACGGCGAACGAGACGGTGGCCGGCGAACGCTGCCTGCGCTGCCCGTCCTGCGGACATGGGGCCTACCCGCGCATCTCGCCCGCAATGATGGTGCTGGTGCGGCGCGACGACCATATCCTGCTCGCGCGCCATGCCGGCCCGCGCGCGGTGCGCTTTTCCCCGCTGGCCGGCTTCCTTGAGCCCGGCGAATCAATCGAGGAGGCGGTGCACCGGGAGGTGATGGAAGAGGTCGGCCTGAAGGTCACCAACCTGCGCTACTTCGGCAGCCAGTCCTGGCCGTTTCCGCACTCGCTGATGATCGCGTTCACCGCGGACTACGCGGGCGGCGAGATCCGCCTGCAGGAGGACGAAATCGTCGAGGCGCGCTGGTTCGGCCCGCAGGACGAGATGCCGCCGTACGCGCAAGGGATTTCGATTTCCGGCGCGCTGATCGAGGCCAACTGGCCGGGCCGGCGCAGGCCGGAATAGTGCGGCGCGTGTATTTTGCGCGAAGCGGGTTGTCAGCGTGATGAAGTGCCGGTTTCACGCAATGCGGCCTTAGGCTGCCCGGCTACGACCTGAATCCTTGCACTGTTAGGTGAAACGATTCCGGAACGAGGAATCAACGGGGAAAACCGCCTGCCTGCGCCTTTTCGTGAAACGATTCGTGAAACGATTCGTGAAACGGTTCATGAAGCGATTCCTGAATCGTCCGGGAGCGCCGCGAGCAGACAAGTTGGCGGCGCCTCCGAGGCAGACCGCTCAATCCCGCAATCGCGCTACACCGCCAGCGCCACCTCGGCGCCCTGCCCGGCAAGCGCACGCGACAGCGCGCGGTCGACGAAACGGTCGGCCACGACGATGCCCGCGCGGCCCTCGCGAAAGGCCTGGGCGAGCGCCTCGGCCGATAGCGAGAAGGCCTCTTCCTTGCTGCTGGTGGAGAAAATGTACAGGCTGCGCAGCGGGCTGACCCAAGCCAGCTTGACCTTCTTTGCGCCGCCGTCGGGCTGGGTGAAATTCAGCCAGACGCCGCGCTCGAGCGTCTCGACCGTCTCGACATGCTCGTCGAGCACCGGCTCAGGAAGGTTGGCGCGCTGCGCCGCGCGTTTCTCGGCAGCGCGTTTGGCCGCCTCCACTGCCACCTCGACCTGGCGTTGCGGCGACAGTTCGAGCGGCGCGCGCACGATAGAGGCGTGGCATTCGGCCAGGTCGGCGAAGAACTGCATGCGTTCGGCATCGTCCCATTTCATCAGACCGATCCATTTGTTGAGCGCGGCGAGCAGTTCCGGAAGCTTGCCGATCAGCTCCTTGCGTTCCTCGGCCGTGACCTTCGGCTTCACGCTCCAGATCAGGTCGTCCATGGTCTGCACCGCATGCGCGAGCAGTTGCGGCTTTTCGTCCTTCACCGTATAGGCCAGCGCAAGGATGGGCACCCAGCGTTTCTCGAGGAAGGCCTCGACGAAGGTCGCCACTTCGCCGGTCGACAGACGCACCGCCACGTCGTTTTCCGCGGCCTTCGTCGCCGTACGCATGCGCTCGGTCTTCAAGGCCTGGTTGATCGGCGCGGCGAGCGCCTCGGACGCGGCAGCCTCTTCCCTTTCGATATGCGCTTCCAGGTCCGAGAGCACGTCTGAGAACACGCCCAGCTCGTGCGCGAAATCCTGCTGGACACGGTCCACATTGCGCTTGATCGCCTGGTACAGCGGATCGTCGCGTCCCTTGCTGCTGTCCCAGCCTATGCTCGACCGGCTCAATAGCTCGATCAGGCGCCGCGCCGGATGGGCTTCCTGGTAGAAGAATTCCTTCTCGATCAGCGCGGCCTTGAGCACCGGAATCTGCAGCAGCCCGATCAGATCCTTCATCTCGGAAGGGATGTGCGGGTCCTCGAAGATGGTGTCGAAGACGGTGCCGAGCAGATCGATCGTGGTTTCGTCATGGCGGGACAGCGCGCCGTGCGGCAATTGTCGCTTGAGCTGCCTGAGCTGCGAACGCTGCCCGGCGGGTGGCGCAGGCTGCTCCGCGCCGCTTTCAGGCTGTACGGGATCGTCGATCGGCATCCGCGCATGTCCCTCGCCAGCGGGGGCGAAGGCCGGACGCTGGGCCCAGCCGCCCTGCCGCTGCAGGTCTGCAAGCATGCCGAGCAATTGCGCACTGACCGGCAGCGCCGGCTGCGGCAGTTGGGGCATCAGGTCGCTTCCGGCCGGCGCGAAGGCGGGCCCCGGAGCCGCGGATGCGGGTGGCGCGTCCAGCGCGAACAGGCGCTTGAGCTGATTGGACAGCGCAGCGGGATCGGCATCAGCCTGGACGCCCGCCTGCCGCGCCTTCCGGATCGCGCCGCCATGCGGGGCATGGTCCTCGACGCCCCTGGCCGCCAGCGCGGCATCCAGCGCGCGCAGGATCTCTCCAAGATCGAGAAACAGTTCGGGCCGCAGCAGCGGCATGATCGGGAAATCCGGCCCGCCCTCGGGCAGGAATTCGGTCCAGGTGGCGACGATCGCGTCGAGGAAGACCTCGGGCCGGAACGGGTTGCTGCGCGACGCCAGCACGTCGCGCTCCAGCAACACCGCCAGACGCCGGTTCAGCGTGTCCAGCACGGCTTCGTTTTCGGCTTCATACGGCCGGCTGGCACTGCCCAGCAGGACCTCCTGCTCCATCTCCTCGTAGGGCACCAGCGACAGTTCCGCCTTTTCCACGACCGGAGCCGCCACGCCCTTGTCGTGCAGCGCATCGACCGCGGCACGCAAACGTTCTTCCAGCCGTTGCGATGCGAGGTGGAAGAACGCGTACTGGTTCTCCTTCAGCAGATTGCCGTACATGAAGGACAGGCGCGCTTCGTCGGCGTCGCGGCTCGCCTGCGACTGCGCCAGCAGAGCGTTGGCGAGGCGTGCCGAAAATGCATCGATCTGCGCGTTGGCCTGCCGCGACGCCAGCTGAACGAGGCTGTCCAGCACGTCCGCGCGCCGCGCGCCGCGCGATGCGAAAGACGGGGGAGAAGCCGTGCGAGATTTCGGGTTCATGCGCGTACGGGCGGACTGGCCGGATGCAGAAGGGTTCGCGTACCCGCCTCGCGGCGAGGGCACGATGCTTCATTGTATGCACTTATTTCCGTATGGCAACTAATTTCTAGGACCGACGCGTCGGGGCGATTTGCCGCGGCAGCCGGTACACTGTTGCATTCCTTTCCATCCAGCCGCCGCGCAGTTCGTCATGACCCACTTCAACGTCGAAAACCTCAACGTCACCTCATTCAACGCGATGCCCACGCCGGAAGACCTGCATGCCCGGCTGCCGCTGTCGGAAGCCGCCGGCGTAACCGTCACCCGGGGCCGCGAAGCACTGCGCAACATTCTCGACCGACGCGACCCGCGCCTTTTCGTCGTAGTCGGGCCGTGCTCGATCCACGATCCGGTCGCCGGGCTGGATTACGCGCGGCGCCTGAAGACGCTGCAGGAAGAGGTGCAGGACACGCTGCTGCTGGTGATGCGCGTGTACTTCGAGAAGCCGCGCACGACCACCGGCTGGAAGGGATTCATCAACGATCCGGACATGGATGACTCGTTCCGCGTCGACCGCGGCATGGAACTGGCACGCCGCTTCCTGCTCGACGTCTGCGAGCTGGGCCTGCCCACGGCCACCGAGGCGCTGGACCCGATCTCGCCGCAGTATCTCGGCGACCTGATCGCCTGGACCGCGATCGGCGCGCGCACGACCGAGTCCCAGACCCATCGCGAGATGTCGTCCGGCCTGTCGACGCCGGTCGGCTTCAAGAACGGCACCGACGGCGATATCGGCATCGCGATCAATGCGATCCTGTCGGCCTCGCAGCCGCACGCCTTCCTTGGCATCAACGGGCAGGGACGCGTGTCGATCGTGCGCACCAGCGGCAATCGCTACGGCCATGTCGTGCTACGCGGCGGCGACGGGCGGCCGAACTACGACACGGTATCGGTGGCGATGGCCGAGCAGGCGCTGGCGAAAGCCGGCATTGCGGCCAACATCGTGGTCGACTGCTCGCACGCGAACAGTTTCAAGAATCCGGAGCTGCAGCCACTGGTGATGGCCGACGTGGTCAATCAGGTCCGCCTTGGCAACACGTCGCTGGCCGGCGTGATGATCGAGTCGAACATCGTGGCCGGCAGGCAGGCGATTCCGGAAGATTTGTCGCAGCTGAAGTACGGCTGTTCGGTCACCGACGGCTGCGTGGGGTGGGAGACGACGCAGAAGATGATCCGCGACGCCGATGCGATGCTGCGCGGCGTGCTTGGGGCACGCCGCCAGCGCTAACTCCGTGTGCACGCATCACGGCCGAGGGTGGTGCCGCTCGGCCTTGTCCGGATCCGGAATGGCGATCGGATCGCTCGCCGGGAAGGTCATCTCGACCGCATCGTCGAGCTGTTCCTCGATCCGTTCTTCCGGATCGTCCGATGCGACCTTGCGTTCCTTTACGTCCTTGGCCGAAGCAGTCGACGAGCCGACATCCTTCGGCGTCACAGACTTAGAATCCTCGCCCTGCGACGAAGTCGGCTCCTGCATATCGTCTTCGGGCATCTTGCGCTTGGTCATTACTTCCTCCGTGAGCGTGTAGTCGTAGTGTTGCTAAGACGGCTGCTTGTGCGCGCGGGTTCCCCCGGGCAGGGAAATCTCAAAAGTGGTTAAATCGTCTGTCCCAAGAACGATACGACCATGAGCAAACTGTTCTCCCCGATCTCCCTCGGCAAGCTTGAGCTTGCCAACCGCATTGCCATCGCACCGATGTGCCAGTATTCGGCGCGCGACGGCATGGCCACCAACTGGCACCTGATCCATCTCGGCCATCTGGCGCACTCCGGCGCCGGCATCCTGTTCCTGGAGGCGACCGCGGTCGAGCCGGAAGGCCGCATTTCGGCCGCCGACCTCGGGCTGTGGTCCGACGCGACCGAGCAAGCCCTTGGCCAGGTGTTGCGCGCGGTGCGCGAACACTCGGCGATGCCGATTGCCATCCAGCTGGCCCACGCCGGGCGCAAGGCTTCGACCCGGGTGCCTTGGGAAGGCGGGCACTCGGTGCCGTCGTCCGAAGGCGGCTGGCGCACTGTGGCGCCCTCCGCCCTGCCCTTCCTCGAACAGGACGAGACGCCGCTGGCGCTCGACAACAACGGCCTGCAGCGCGTGCGCGCCGCCTTCGCCGACGCGGCACGGCGGGCCGACCGCCTCGGCATCGACGCCATCGAGGTGCATGCCGCGCACGGCTACCTGCTGCACCAGTTCCTGTCGCCGCTTGCGAACCGCCGCGAGGACGGCTACGGCGGCACGCTGGAGAACCGCATGCGCTTTCCGCTCGAGGTATTCGACGCGGTGCGCGCCAGCTTCAACGCGAACAAACCGGTCGGTGTGCGCATCTCGGCGACCGACTGGGTCGAAGGCGGGTGGGATGTCGAGCAAAGCGCGGCATTCGCGCAGGAGCTGAAGAAGCGCGGTTGCGACTTCATCGACGTCTCATCGGGCGGCGTATCGCCGGCCCAGCAGATCAAGCTCGGCCCCGGCTACCAGGTGCCGTTCGCCGAACGCATCCGCGCGGCGGCGGGCATGCCGACAATCGCGGTAGGACTGATCACCGAAGCCGAACAGGCGCAGCAGATC
>DATLGF010000516.1:0-3042 GCA_035540575.1 Noviherbaspirillum sp. | reverse complement strand
GCGCAAGCAATATGCCTGTTCGCCGCGGCCTTGTTCCCGCCATCTGAACCTCTCCAGGGATCCACCTATCGGATAGGTCCTGGTGTCGACCCGAACGTTCGACGGGATGCAACCTCTTCTGCGAAAGAGCAATCGATATCGCATCGACACTGTGATGGAGGGAGTCATGCATCTCATGACGCTAGGCGTACTTGCTGTCATCCTGATCCCCTTGGCCTTGTATGCCCAGATGCAGATCGGCAGTCATACGCGCGGGGCCGGGCGCGTCGCGCTGACGCGACTGCTGCTGCTCGCGGTTGGACTCGCGTTCGGGTGGGTGGTATCCGCCAATGCGGTCGAGCCGGCCGAGCGCTTCCTCGTGTTCGTGGCGGGATTCGGCATGGTGCATGTCCCTGCGGCGGTCATTTTGTTCATCAAGAAGCGACGCGGCTCCGGACGGACATGAGGGGTATGGAGCGGCGCAAACCGCCGAAGTCGTCCGCTTTTTAGAAACAAAAGTCGAGTCCATGCCAGTTTTGTTTTTTCAAACCCGGCGCCATTTCTGTTTTTGAAATGAAAATCTGACATGATGGTTTGAATGCACCGGAAAACGCGATCGCTCTACAATCGCGCCCTGGACAGCCAGGGGCTCAAAGGCCGCGTCGCCGGGCGACAAGTCCGCCATTCGGGCGGGCCGCAGTACCAACACAAACAACAACTAACCTGCCACAGGAGAGAAAGCATGAGCACGATCCATTACACCCAGGAGCATGAATGGCTGCGCGTCGAAGACGACGGCTCGGTCACGGTCGGCATCACCGACTACGCGCAGGACCACCTGGGTGACCTGGTCTATGTCCAGCTGCCCGAGCCCGGCCGAGCGTACGCCAAGGGCGAGGAGGCGGCGGTCATCGAATCGGTCAAGACCGCCGGCGAAATCCTGATGCCGGCCGACGGCACGGTAATCGAGGCCAACGGCGTGCTCGGCGACGAACCTGGCAAGGTCAACGAAGATCCAATGGGAGCGGGCTGGTTCTTCAAGTTCAAGCCGGCCGGCGATCTCGGCGGCTTCATGGATGAAGCCGGTTACAAGGCCTACATCGAATCCCTGGGCTGAGGCCCATCGTCAGCGGGACTGCGGGTCCCGCTTCACGCATTGCGCAGTTCCGGCCAAAAGGCCCATTCATCATTTGCTTCGAGAGGACACCATGGTTCAGAAACGCGCTGCTTTGCACGAACTGGAGCAGCACACCGATTTCATCGAGCGCCACATCGGCCCCGACGCGCAAGAGCGCAGGGCGATGCTGGCCGAACTCGGATTCGAATCGATGGATGCATTCATCAGCCGCGTGATTCCCGCTTCCATCGTGCGTGACGATGCGCTGGCGCTGGGCGAAGCGAAGAGCGAGCCCGAGGTGCTGGACGAACTGCGCAGGATCGCGTCGAAGAACAAGGTCTACAAGTCCTTCATCGGCATGGGGTATTACGACACCCATACGCCGCCGGTCATCCTGCGCAACCTGCTGGAGAATCCGGCCTGGTACACCGCCTATACGCCGTACCAGCCGGAGATTTCGCAGGGACGCCTGGAAGCGCTGCTGAACTTCCAGACCATGATTTCGGACCTGACCGGCATGGAGATTGCAAACGCCTCATTGCTGGACGAGGCGACCGCCGCCGCCGAGGCGATGGCCTTCTGCCAGCGCGTCGCCAAGAGCAAGAGCCGGGTGTTCTTCGTATCGAAGGATTGCCTGCCGCAGACCATCGATGTCGTGCGTACGCGCGCCGAGCCGATCGGCGTTGAGGTCGTGGTCGGCGATCATCGGGCCGACCTTGGCTCCCAGGATTGCTTTGGCGTGTTGCTGCAGTATCCGGCGGTCGACGGCGAGGTCGTCGACTACGCGGCGACGGTCGAACAGGTGCATGCGAAGGGCGCGCTGGTCGTGGTGGCCGCCGATCTGCTCGCCTTGACGCTGCTGAAGCCGCCGGGCGAGTTCGGTGCCGACGTGGCCGTCGGCACCGCGCAGCGCTTCGGCGTGCCGCTTGGCTACGGCGGCCCGCATGCGGCCTATTTCGCGACGCGCGATGCGAACAAGCGCGTGATGCCCGGCCGCGTCGTCGGCGTGTCGATCGACAGCCACGGCGACACCGCGTACCGTCTCGCGTTGCAGACGCGCGAGCAGCACATCCGCCGCGAGAAAGCGACGTCGAACGTCTGCACCGCCCAGGTGCTGCTGGCCAACATTGCCAGCATGTACGCCGTCTACCATGGACCGCAGGGGCTGAAGACGATCGCCGAGCGGGTGCACCGCCTGACCGCCACGCTCGTCGAGGGCCTGCGCCGTCTCGACATCGGCGTGCGCGCGGCGTCGTTCTTCGACACCATCGTCGTGCGCACCGGCAGCCGTACCGCCGACGTGCATGCGGCCGCGCGCAGCCGCATGATGAACCTGCGCGAGATCGACGGCGAGAACGTCGGCATCTCGCTGGACGAGACCACGACGCGCGCCGACATCGAGGCGTTGTGGGCGGTGCTCGGCGGCAGCCAGGCACTGCCCGCGTTTGACGCCTGCGAGGCGGCGGCCGGCACACACATTCCTGCCGCGCTCGTGCGCACCAGCGCCTATCTCACGCATCCGGTATTCAACACGCACCACTCGGAAACCCAGATGCTGCGCTATCTGCGCGCGCTGGCCGACAAGGATCTCGCACTCGACCGCACGATGATTCCGCTGGGCTCCTGCACGATGAAGCTCAACGCAACCACCGAGATGATTCCGGTGACCTGGAAGGAGTTCGGCGCGATGCATCCGTTCGCGCCGCGCGATCAGGCGCAGGGCTACCAGGAAATGATCGCCGAGCTGGAGCAGATGCTGGCCACCTGCACCGGCTATGACGCGGTCTCCCTGCAGCCGAACGCCGGCTCGCAAGGCGAATACGCCGGCCTGCTCGCGATCCGCGCGTATCACAAGAGCCGCGGGGAAGGGCACCGCAACGTCTGCCTGATCCCGAGCTCCGCGCACGGCACCAACCCGGCGACGGCCCAGATGGCCGGCATGCAGG
>DATLGF010000515.1:0-3116 GCA_035540575.1 Noviherbaspirillum sp. | reverse complement strand
TCGTTGATCTCCTGGATCTGAATCTTCTCGATGTCGGCCACGATGCCGTGCTCCGCGCAGAATTCGAGCATTTCCTGGGTTTCGGCGATGCCGCCGATCAGCGAGCCCGCAAGGCGCCGACGCGCCATGATCAGATTGAATACCTGCGGGGACGGATGCGGCGAGGGCGGGGCGCCGACCAGGGTCATCGTTCCGTCGCGCTTGAGCAGCGTGAGGAAGGCATCGAGATCATGCGGGGCGGCGACGGTATTGAGAATGAAATCGAAAGAATTGCGATGCGCCTTCATCTCGGCCGCGTTGCGCGAGACCACGACCTCATCCGCGCCCAGTCGGCGCGCATCCTCAGCCTTGCCCGGGGAAGTGGTGAACAGCACCACGTGGGCGCCCATCGCATGGGCAATCTTGATCCCCATGTGTCCCAGTCCGCCGAGTCCGACGATGCCCACCTTCTGGCCCGGGCCGACCTTCCACTGGCGCAGCGGCGAGTAGGTGGTGATGCCGGCGCACAGCAGCGGCGCGGTGGCGGCCGGATCGAGGTTGCCCGGAACGCGCAGCACGAATTTTTCGGTCACCACGATGTTGCGCGCATAGCCGCCGTAGGTCATGCCGCCGGTGTGCATCTCCTCGCCGTTGTAAGTGCCGACGAAACCGTTCTCGCAGTACTGCTCCAGGCCTTCCGCGCAGGCGCTGCAATGCTGGCAGGAATCGACCATGCATCCGACCGCGGCGATGTCGCCGACCCTGAACTTGCTGACCTGGTCGCCCACCGCGGCGACGCGGCCGACGATTTCGTGCCCGGGCACGACCGGGTAGACGGTGTTGCCCCATTCATTGCGTACCGTGTGCAGGTCCGAGTGGCACACGCCGCAGTAGAGGATGTCGATCAGAACGTCGCTCGGGTTCAGGTCCCGCCGCTCGAACTGCATCTGGTGCAGCGCCTCGGTCGCATTGGTCACGCCGTATCCGGAAGAGGGCAGCATCGTTTTGCTCCTGAGCGGTGAGGGGATTGCGAACTCGCGCAAATCCGAAGAACGAACAGCGTATTGCAAGCAAGCTTTGCGCCATCCGTCCCCAGGCGATTCGCCGGACGACGCGCCGCGCCTGGCGTGCCGATGTTTCGAAACGGCCCCTTTCGACGCGGCGCCGGCAAGCCTCAGTGCCGCGAGGGTTGCTTGCCTGTTGTGCGCGGCGGCGGCTGGAACGGTGCCGAGATGTCTTCCATCGCGGCATCGACCGGCTGGGACTGCCGCGTCGCCAGGTCGCCGATCGCCACTATCCCGACCAGTTCCATGTTGCGATTGATCACCGGAATCCTGCGGATCTGCTGGTGCGCCATCTGCTGCAGCACCTCGCCGACGTTCTGGTCCTCGTAGCACCACAGGACCTGGTTCGTCATCACTTCCGAAACCAGGCACTGATCGGCCGCCTTGCCTTCCGCCACCGCGCGTATCGCGATGTCGCGGTCGGTGATCATGCCGACCAGGCGCTTGCCGTCGCACACCGGCAGGGCGCCGATGTCTTCGTCGCGCATGATCCTTGCGGCCTGCTGCAACTTGTCGTCCGGTCTGACGACCGTGACATCAGGCGTCATCACTTCCGAAATCCTTTTCATGTGCGTCTCCTGGAAAAGTAGCTATCTGCGGGAAGGATTTGAGCGGCATACGGATGCCAAGTTTCCTGTCCGGCATCGAGGGTGAATATCGGCAAGCGACGCAGCGATGCGCGCGGTGCGCCGCGCACCGGGACGAAGCGGGGCGGCAATGGTCGCGTCGAGCACACATGGTTGCCCTTGCTCAGGTATAGGCGAGCAGTCGTCCGCAGCTGATCACCGCCACCCACAGCGCAATGGAAGCCAGCGCGTGCACTCGCGCTGCCGGCGGCGCGGCGACCATGCTGTTCCATGCATCAACCGAGCGGTACGCGCGCGCATGGAACAGCAGCGCGTTCACACCGGCGAGCGCGATGAGGACGAGCTTGATCCGGAACACCGTGCTGTCGACGAAGTCATGCGGATGCGCGGAAAACATCATCAGCCCCGCCGGCACGATGAGGGCGAGGCCGGCGAGCGACCACGGTAGAAGGTGGCGCGCCAGGGCGCGCACCGGGATGGAGCGCGAAAAGCCGAGCAGGCGGACGTCGAACATCGCCACCGCGCCAACCAGCATCACGAAGCCGACGATGTGCACGATCTCGACGATCGGGTAGAGCCACAGGCTGCCGCGCATCGCCTGCGACAGCGCCGTCGCCTCCAGCCAGGCCAGCGCGCCCGCATCCTGCTCCATCAGCGCAGTGCTACGGTCTTGTCGCCGATCGTGATGTGCTCGGCGCGCAGCTCGTCTTCCTTGCTCCGGTTCGGGTAGCCGTGCACCGTGGCGCGGTTTCCCTTGCCGAGCATTTCCCGGCTCAGACCGCGGTTTTCCATGCGCGTCGGCGGAGCGAGGACGACGGTCCAGGTGCGGTCGGCGGTTTTCAGGCGCACGTAGCCGTGCGGGTGTTCATAACCGGAACCTTCTATGGTGCCGGTCAGCTCCATCGGCCGGCTGGCGTCGTACTCGCTCCACCCATGGTGGGCTGCGGCCTGTGTGGCGACGAACATCGCGAGGATTGCAAGGCGTTTCATGCGCATCTCCGTTGCTGTGGGCAGGCAATGAATCCGGGCAGGATGAAACCATTCTACGTCGGACCGGGGCGTGGCGTGGCGGTTGGCGAATCGTTCAGAACAGGATCTGCTGCCGGCTCGTCAGCCGCGCGAAATCGTCGCCGACGAACGGCAGGATCGCGTCGGCCACCGGTTGCAGCTGGCGTGTCAGGTAATGGTCGTAGTCGATCGGCGCACGCCGCGTTTCCAGTGGTTCGGGTCCGGCCACCGTCATCACATAACGGATCCATCCGCCATTCTGGTATTGGAGTGGACGGCGCTGGCTGCGGTTGTAGTCGTCGGCGATGCGCGCGGCGCGCACATGCGGCGGCACGTTGCGCTGGTAGTCGGCGAGCGTTCGGCGCAAGCGCTTGCGGTACACGAGCCTGTCGTCGAACCCGCCGGCCAGCGTGCGATCGACGTAGTCGCGCACGTAGTCGCGGTAGGGCTCGCCCCTGAAGATGCGCAGATACAGCTC
>DATLGF010000514.1:0-10542 GCA_035540575.1 Noviherbaspirillum sp. | reverse complement strand
ACCTCGGCGCGGATCTGCGCATGCATGTTGCGCATGGCCTCGATCGCGCCGAAGTCGAGGTAGCGGCGGTAGACGAAGGGCTGCACGATCTGCTCGAGCGCGGCGATGTCCTGCGGCCGGCCGGTCAGCGCGCGCGCCTTGACCCACGCATAACGTTCCCATTCGCGTCCCTGCACGATCAGGTATTCCTCGACCATGCCGAAGCTTGCGGCCAGCGGCCCGGAGGCGCCGTTCGGGCGCAAGGCCATGTCAACCCGGAACGTGAAGCCGTCCTCGGTGATCTCCGACAGCGCGGCGATGAGCTTCTTGCCAAGGCGCGCGAAGAATTCATGATTCGACAACGGCCGCTGGCCGGGTGCAGTCGTCTGCGTCTCCCCGTCTTCCGGATACACGAAGATCAGGTCGATGTCAGAGGAGACGTTCAACTCGCGCCCGCCCAGCTTGCCCATGCCCAGCACGATCAGTTCCTGCGGCTCGCCCGACTCGGCGCCGACCGGCGTGCCGTGCGCCGCACGCATCTCCTCGGTGAGCGCGGCGACATGGCGCTGGACCGCGAAGTCGGCGAACGCGCTGATCGCCTCCAGCACCTCGTCGAGGTCCGCGCGTCCCGACAGGTCGCGCTCGATCAGGGCCGAAACAACAAGATTGCGTACCCGCCGCATCGCACGATGCAGCGGCATGCCGGCATCGGTTTCTCTTTGTAACAGCAAACCGAAGCGGTCTTTCGTGATCGATAATCGCGCGAGTTCCGCCACCATGCCGGCACGGGCCGGATCTGCATTGAGCCAGCGAGCGTAGAACCGCGAGGCAATATGGCTTGTCGTAAGGGATGGAGTCACGGTGTCGGGAAGGTTGATGGTGCCGCGTGCACGAGCGTGCACGATTCCGTTTTTCGAAGTGCAAGCATGCGCGGCACGAGCCGGTGCTATCCTTCTGCAAGTTTTTTGACGACCTATTCTACGCCGCCGTTGTCTCTTTGATGTCCGATCCCGTACAAGCACAGAAAGCGGCGCCTTCGGTGTTCCTGCGCTGCTGGCACATCTTGCGCGGATGCTGGCGCATCCTGCATCACTTCTTCGGGCGCACGTTCTCGTTCCTTCTCGCTGCTGCGATTGTTGCCTATTTTGCATTCTGCGCGCTGGTGCTCGGCATTCGCTATGTGGTGTTGCCGAACATCGACGCCTACAAGCCGCAGATCGAGGCACTCGCGTCGGAGGCGATCGGCAATCCTGTCACGATCGGTGCGCTGAACGCGTCGTGGTCCGGCCTGCACCCCCGCCTCGCGCTCGATTCCGTCGTCATTCATGGCCACGACGGCAAGCCTGCGCTGAGCTTGCCGTCGGTCGCCGCCACGCTCTCGTGGTGGACCATCGCCGCCGGCGAACTGCGCCTGAACAGCCTGGAGATCGACAGGCCGGACCTGGAGATTGCGCGCGACGCCCAGGGACGGCTCCATGTCGCCGGCATACAGCTGGCCGCCGGGCAGCAGTCCGACGGCCGGGGCGCGGACTGGGTGCTGTCGCAGCGGGAAATCGTGATCCGCGGGGGGCGCCTGCGCTGGATCGACAACCTGCGCGGCGCGCCGGAACTGGTGCTCGACAAGGTCGACTTCGTGCTGCACAACCGCTGGCGCCGCCATCGCTTTGCGCTGCATGCGCAGCCGCCGGACGGGCTCGCCGCGCCGCTCGACATCCGCGCGCGCTTCGAGCATCCGCCGTTCGCGCGGCGCATCTCGGACGTCAGCCGATGGAAGGGCGAGATGTATGTCGATCTGCGCGATACCGATCTGGCAGCATGGCGCGCCTGGATCGATTATCCGATCGACATGGAGTCGGGCCACGGTTCGGTGCGCGCCTGGCTGGATTTCGAGCGCGCGAAGGTGGCCGACTTCACCGCCGATCTCGGTCTGGCCAATGTGGTGGCGCGCCTGCAGCCGGACCTGGAGCCGCTGCGGCTCAAGGAAGTCAGCGGGCGCATCGCGCTGCGCGAGGAAATCAGTCCCGGCAACGACGACAACACGCCGACCTTCGGCACCAACGGACATGCGGTCGCGCTGACCGACTTCTCGCTGCGCACCGAGGACGGTCTTTACCTCCCGCGCACGACCATCAGCGAAAGCTACACGCCGGCGGCGCGCGGGCGACCGGCGCGTACCGAGATCCAGGCGCGCATGGTGGACCTGGAGACCCTGGCGAACTTTGCCACGCGCCTGCCGCTGCCTGCCGATCAGCGCCGGCTGCTTGCCGATCTTGCGCCGCGCGGCGTGGTGCGCGACTTTTCCGCGCAATGGCACGGTGTCTATCCGGCGGTCTCCGCCTATAACGTACGCGGCCAGTTCACCGGGCTTTCGCTGAAGGCGCAGCCGGCGCGGCCTGCCGTGGCCGGCGCGGCGGGCAGGCCGGGACAGGCGGCCGTGCCGGCGATTCCGGGCTTTGCGAATCTGTCCGGGCGGATCGAAGCCAGCGAGCGCGGCGGCATGCTGTCCCTCGCGTCCGAGGATGTGGTCCTCGACACGCCGGGGTACTTCGCGCAGGCAGCGATGCCGTTTGAGCGCCTCGCGGCCCAGGCGAACTGGAGCTTTCAGGATCGCAACCAGCTCGTGCTCGACCTGCAGCGCTTCGATTTCGCGCAGGAGGGAGTCAGCGGCTCGCTGAGCGGCAAGCATGTGCTCAATCTCGACGCGAAGGGCGGAGAATCGCCGGGCACCATCGACCTGAGCGGCCAGATCGCCCGGCTGGAGGTGGACCGGGTCCGGCGCTACCTGCCGTTGCAGACGCCCGAGCATCTGCATGAATGGCTGAGCGGTGCGCTGCTGGGTGGTCATGCGGAAGATGTGCGCATCCGCGTCAAGGGCGACCTGGCGCAGTTTCCTTTCGCCACGCTGGCCGCCAGGGACAAGCCCAAGGGGGAGTTCAGCGTCAGCGGCCGTATCGTCAACGGGAGCCTGAATTACGCGCCCTGGGGCCATTCCCCCGATGGCAAGAAACCGGAATGGCCCATCATCGACCAGATCAACGGCAGGATCGCGTTCGACCGCAATCGCATGGACATCTTCGCCGACAGCGCGCGTTCGTCGGGTACCCAGCTATCGCGCGTGAAAGTGGTGATTCCGGACCTGCTTGCCGACGAGCCCTTGCTCACCGTCGACGGCGAAGCGGCCGGACCGTTGCAGAACTTCGTGCGCTTCACCCACGACAGCCCGGTGGGCCAGTGGATCGACAATTTCACCGAAACCACGCGCGCGACCGGCTCGGCCCGCCTTGCCCTGCAGCTGCAGCTTCCGCTGGCGCACATGGAAGATGCGAAGGTGCGCGGCACGCTGCAGTTTGCCGGCAACACCGTGCATCTGTTCGAGCCCCTGCCGCCGCTGTCCGGCGCCTCGGGTGCGCTGGAGTTCAATGAAAAGGGATTTTCATTGCCGGGCGTGCGCGCGAATTTCCTCGGCGGCCCGGTCTCGCTTAACGGCGGGACGCAGCGCGATGGTTCGATTCTGGTACGGGCCGACGGCGCAATGTCGGCCGCCGGCGTGCGCCAGGCGTATGCGATGCCGATGACCAGCCGGGCGACCGACCGCATCACCGGCGGCACCCGCTATCTTGCGACCGTGCGCGTGCGCGACGGCAATCCGTCGGTCATGGTGGAGTCCAACCTCGTCGGCCTCGGCCTGGATTTTCCCGAGCCCCTGCGCAAACCGGCGCAGGACAGCCTGCCCTTGCGTTTCGAGATGGTGCAGTCGCCGGCCAGCGATTCGCTGCTGCTGCGCGACCAGATCCGGCTGTCGCTGGGCACGATGATCCAGGCGCACTACGAGCGCGAGAAGCCGGCCACTCCCCAGGCTGCATGGCGGGTAGTCAGCGGCGGCATCGGCGTGAATGCGCCGGCGCCCGAGCCGGACAGCGGTGTGTATGCGAACGTCAACGTGCCCAGCCTGGACCTGGACGCATGGCGGCGCGCGATGTCTTCCGCTCTCGGTCCCGCCCCGCAGGGCGACGGCGCGCGCCGCAGCCAGGCGCTGTCGATCGAGCAATATGTGGAACCGGAAGTGCTGGCCGCCCAGGCGCGCGAGCTGCTGATCATGGACCGCAAGCTGAACAATGTGGTGGTCGGCGCCTCCCATCAGGATGGCGTATGGCAGGCGAACATCGACTCCGATCAGGTCTCCGGCTACCTGAGCTGGAACGAGCCGCGCTCCGGCCGCGGGATGGGCCGGGTCACGGCCCGCCTGACCTCGCTCGTCATCCCGGAGGCGGCCAAGTCCGGCGTGGCCGACCTGCTCGAGGCGCCCGGCAGTACCGAGCAGTTGCCGGCGGTGGACATCGTCGCCGAGAACTTCGAATTGTTCGGCAAGCGCTTTGGCCGGCTGACGCTGCAGGCAAGGAATGCGCGCGGACCGGAAGGGCGCGAGTGGCGCATCAACAAGCTCGCACTCACCAATCCCGACGGCGAGTTGCAGGCCACCGGTAAATGGTCCGGACGGGCGGCGGCAAGCCGCTCCACCCTCGATTATTCGCTTTCCATTGTTGATGCCGGCCGCCTGCTCGACCGCTTCGGTTTTCCGAAGCTGCTGCGCGGCGGAAAAGGCAGAATGGAGGGCAACATCAGTTGGGACGGGCCGCCGGTGTCGCTCGACGTGGAGAGCTTGTCCGGGCGCATCAAGCTCGATGTTGCAAGCGGCCAGTTCCTCAAGGTCGACCCTGCTGCTCAGGGTGCGGCGAAGCTGCTCGGCGTGCTCAGCCTGCAGTCGCTGCCGCGCCGGCTCGCGCTCGATTTTCGCGACGTGTTTTCCGAGGGTTTCGCGTTCGACGGCGTCAACGCCGTCGCCACCATTTCGAACGGGGTGGCACGGACCGAGAACTTCAAGATGCGCGGTGTATCGGCAACCGTTCTGATCGATGGCACGGCAGACATCGCAAAAGAAGACCAGAATCTGCATGTGGTGGTGATCCCCGAGATCAACGCCGGTGCGGCCTCGGTCGTTTACGGCCTTGCGGTCAATCCGGCGATCGGGGTCGGCACCTTCCTTGCGCAGCTGTTCCTGCGCGAGCCGCTGATGCGGGCCTTCACGTTCGAGTACGAGGTGAAAGGGCCGTGGAAGGAACCGGTGGTGACCCGGCTTGCACGCCGCAACGGCGCGGACGCTGCGCAGGATACGAACGGGGAACTGGCGATCAAACTGGAAGCGAACGGATAGCGCGATGAATGCACCGACACGAATTGCAGCAGTTCAGATGGTTTCCACCCCCGAGGTGGAACAGAATTTCGAAACCGCGCAGCAACTGATCGGCGAGGCGGCGCAGCAGGGCGCCCGGCTGGTCCTGCTGCCCGAATACTGGCCCGTGATGGGCATGCAGGAATCCGACAAGGTGCGCCATGCCGAGCAGTTCGGCGACGGTCCGATCCAGCGCTTCATGGCCGAGATCGCCGAGCGCCATCGCATCTGGCTGATCGGCGGCACGCTGCCGATGGTGTCGCCCGAGCAGGACAAGGTGCTCAACACGACGATGGTCTACAACGAGCGCGGCGAACACGTGATCCGCTACGACAAGATCCACCTGTTCAGTTTCACCAAGGGCGAGGAGTCCTACGACGAGGCGCGCACCATCGTGCATGGGAGCAAGGTGGCGAGCTTTGAATCGCCCTGGGGAAGGGTGGGGCTGTCCGTCTGCTACGACCTGCGCTTTCCGGAGCTCTATCGAGCGATGGGCGACTGCAGCCTGATCGTGATGCCGGCCGCGTTCACCTACACCACCGGCCGCGCGCACTGGGAAGTGCTGCTGCGCGCACGCGCGATCGAGAACCAGTGCTACGTGCTGGCCGCCGCGCAGGGTGGGCATCATCCGAATGGTCGCCGCACCTGGGGACACAGCATGCTGGTCGATCCCTGGGGCGAGATCAAGGATGTGCGGCCGGAAGGCGCCGGCATCGTCATCGGCGACCTCGACCCGGCCCATCTGGCGCGGGTGCGCGAAAGCCTCCCCGCGCTGCGGCATCGCCGGCTCTGACGCGCGCCGCCGGCCGGCGCTGCGGCGGTCGATGTTCTAGAATCCCTTCATCCCATCATCCCTCCATCGGGCGGCCATGCGCCGCCGCATCCGAGCGCGCCATGAATTTGTTCGAACCGAATCTGCAAACCCTGGGCATTGCCCGCGAAATCCTGCTTGCGCCATTCGGCCTGGATGAAACGCATCTGAGCCGGGCCATGGCTGCGATCTTCGCGCACCGCGTCGACTACGCCGACCTCTACTTTCAGTTCAGCAAGAACGAGGGCTGGAGTCTGGAGGAAGGCATCGTCAAGACCGGCAGCTTCTCGATCGACCAGGGTGTCGGCGTGCGCGCCGTGTCGGGCGACAAGACCGCGTTTGCCTACTCCGATGACATCTCCGAGCGCGCGCTGCTGGATGCGGCGGCGGCCACGCGCACGATCGCGCGGCAAGGGGCGGGCAAGGTCAAGGTCGCATCCTCGATCCGCCCCGCCGGCGGACGTTCACTGTACCTGCCGCACGATCCGTTGACCTCGCTCGAGTCCACGGCCAAGGTGCGGCTGCTGGAGCGGCTGGAACGCATCGCGCGTGCGAAGGATCCCCGCGTGGTCCAGGTGATGGCCAGCCTTGCCGGCGAGTACGACGTCGTGATGGTGGTGCGCAGCGATGGCGTGCTGGCTGCCGACGTGCGTCCGCTGGTGCGCGTATCGATCACCGTGATTGCCGAGCAGAACGGTCGGCGCGAAATGGGTTCGGCCGGCGGCGGCGGGCGCTACAACTATGCGTATTTCACCGACGAGATACTGGAGAAATATGCGACCGACGCCGTCAATTCGGCGCTGGTGAACCTGGAGGCGCGCCCGGCGCCGGCCGGACAGTTCACCGTCGTGCTCGGGTCAGGCTGGCCGGGCGTGCTGCTGCATGAAGCGGTCGGTCACGGTCTGGAGGGCGATTTCAACCGCAAGGGTTCCAGCACGTTCGCCGGCCGCATCGGCGAGCGCGTGGCTGCAAGGGGCGTCACCGTGGTTGACGATGGCACGCTGGCCGACCGACGCGGGTCGCTCAACATCGACGACGAGGGCAACCCGACCCAGTGCACGACGTTGATCGAGGACGGCATCCTGAAGGGCTATATCCAGGACACGATGAACGCGCGCCTGATGAAGATGCCGGTGACCGGAAATGCGCGCCGCGAATCGTTTGCCCACCTGCCTATGCCGCGCATGACGAATACCTACATGCTCGCCGGCGACAGGGAACCGGAAGAGATCATTGCCTCGGTGAAGAACGGCCTGTATGCGGTCAACTTCGGCGGCGGGCAGGTCGACATCACCAACGGCAAGTTCGTGTTTTCCGCCAGCGAGGCCTACATGATCGAGGATGGCAAGATCAGCTACCCGGTCAAGGGTGCGACCCTTATCGGCAACGGTCCCGAGGTGCTGAACCGGGTTTCGATGATCGGCCGCGACATGCGGCTGGACAGCGGCATAGGCGTGTGCGGCAAGGAAGGGCAGAGCGTGCCGGTCGGCGTCGGGCAGCCGACGCTGCGCATAGACGGCATGACGGTTGGCGGAACCGCCTGAGCAGGGCCTCAACACAACGACAGCTCCTCTCCTCCCGGCCAGTAATCAACTAGGCCGGCGCAACCACGCGGTGCCTGCCGCGTGGAACGCTCGCCATTAGCGACCCATCCTTTCTTGATTCAGGGCGGCATTGCACGGTGTCGCCCGTTCGTTCAATTCGTTCTGGCGCTTCAAACACCCCGGGCCCGAACGGCATTCGCGTCTCCCGCCTCCATCGTCCGGCGCATGCTGCGCACACTGCGCACGACTTGCGCGACGAGCTCACTGAAACACGCGACTTCGCATCGCCGACCATCGCGGGCGGCGGAAGTTCTTGTAGTAACGGTCAGCGCAATGTTAGCCAGGTAATTTTTCGCAACAGCAAATAGCAATTAGGAAAGGAGCGAAAACAATACGCCCTCTTGTTCCTGATTTGCCGCGCGGCACGAGCATGCTTCGCAGGGATAAGCCCGATGGGGCTGGCAATACACATTGCATGGCGGCGGACACCGCACATGCAATGTCGATTGCCGGGCTTCTTTAACAATACTTACCGATCTCAAGCGATGAAAAAAAATTTACTGTTGACAGGGGCGTTGGTACTGCTGGCCGGATGTGGAGGTGGCGAGTACGACATCGGAACCGTAGCCGTTCACGGCACTGTGCAATCCTGCGACGCCGCCAGTGGCGCGAACGCGCGCGTGGTGCTTCCATACGGGGAGGATCAATCCTTTGAAACCACCACGGATGCCGATGGCAACTTCGTTCTTGATGTGGATGCGGATGCGATCCCGCGCGTGTCTCAGGTTGCGCTCGGCGTCTACGGCGAGTCCGACGCCTGCCAGCCGGGTGAGCTCCTTGTAGCCGGCCTGGCCGCGGCTGCCAAAACGAAGCGCGTCGACCTGCCCGCCAAGAAGCTGGAGGATCTGAAGCCCGCTCATTTCGTCATGTCCTCGCCCGGTCGTCCCTTGATCCACCTCGGCGACGACCAGTATCGCGGCCCCGCCAACTCCAAGCTCCAGGTGGCCACGCACGGCGTGCAGATCGAGAACCTGATCGGCACCTTCACGCAAGATTTCAAGGATCGCTTCAACACGGCTTATATCGAGTTTTCCGCGCGCGGCATGCAGGAAGAGTCGATGCTGTGCGCGACGCACTATGAGAACAGTATCGGCCTGGTCGCCACCGGCGGCGGACTTGCCGAGCCTGTCATTCGCACCGTGCGTCCGGATGCCAGCAGCCCGAACGGCAACTTCACCCGTTACAGCATTCCCATCGATCTCACCGGCATCCCGGCAGGCGCCAGCGTCAGCCTGGTCGCATCTTCCGGCAAGTGCGAGGCCGGAGGCACCGACCACGATGATTTCGAGTTGAGCGGCTTGCTCGTTCGTTTCGCGCATTAAGGCGCAGCAAGGGCAGGGAACGATGTCCGGGTGAGCTCGGCCCGACGTCGTTCCCCCAAGCGTCCGATTCAATTTTTGCCGGACGCTACAACGGCCTTCGGCAATTCGCATAGAACAACTAGCAATGCAGCTGCCAGCGTTCTGTCACCGGCAGCGCCAACCGTCTCGGCCTTGACTGCGCACGCGCGTCACAGCCTAACCTGACCTCCCCACGCAGATGAAGAACTTGTTTCGATTTCCCGCCTTGCTGGCCGGCGCATACGGCCTTGGGCGAAGCCTGATCCTTGCTCTCATCGTTTCATTGCTTGCGTTCTTCGGCGCATTCCAGTCCGCCGATCTGCGCCTCTACGATTTCTTCGTTCGCCATACTCCCGAGCTGTCACCCGTGCAGCGGCAAGTGGTGCTGCTGGAGGGGCATGCACCGTTCTTCGAGAGGGGTGGGGTCGACTGGTTGCGCCTGGTCGACGAACTGGTTTCCCGCGGTGCCGAACAGGTCGTGTTCAGCGTTCGGCCGGAGGGAAGCGATGCCATGCTGAGTGCGCTCAGCGCGCATTCGAAAGTCGTACTCGGTGCGCCCGTGGATCAGCCGTCGCCTCAGGCTGATCGTGAGCCCGGGCAAGCCCAGTCTGCCCTGCCTGCGGCTGCGATTCCCGGCGCGCTCAATGGCATGCATCGCTGGCAGGACACACGGCATCGCGGCAACACCGAATCCATCCCCGCCCTGGAAGCGGTGGCAGCGCGGCGCCTCGGCGCCGAGGTTCCGGACAGCGGGCCTTACCTGATCGATTTCCGCCATCCGGCAAGCGGCTTCGGACGCATCGCATTGGACGAGGCGCTGGCGGGCCAGCTGGCGTCATCCCTGGTGAAAGGGCGCGTCGTGCTGGTGGGGCCTGCGGCCGAACGTACGCACCGGACCTATGCAACTCCACGTGAAGATGCGCGCGGTGAAATCTCGGCGCTGGAGTATCACGCCTATGCGCTCGATGCCCTGTTGCGCGGTACCGCGATTGCCATGCCTCCCCGTTTCGCGGACGTGGGCCTGCTGCTGGTATTAGGCGCCCTGTGCTTCCTCGCGTTCCAGCCCATGACTTTCAGGAAGGCCGTCGCGGTGGCTTCCGGCGTCGCCCTGGCCACGCTCGGCCTGGCCTGGTCGATGCTGGCGCTGCATATGCACATACCTGTGGTGGGCGCGCTCCTGATGCTGGGCGCGACGCTGCTTGCCGTCTTTCAAAGCAAGACCGAGCGCCAGAACGAGGCGCTGGAGCGGATGGTGATGGAGACGCATCTTGCGAGCACGCAGTCCGGCGGAAACAACCAGGGCGCGCGCGACGCGTTCTGGCCGCACGCTGCCGCGATGATTGACCAGATCCTCCCGCTCAATCGCATGGTGCTGCTCGAGCGCATGGGGCAGGGAAAACATCTGCGCGAAGTCTATTCCCTGCGCTGCCAGATCGATACGGTCGCGGAACGCCGGCGCGATTTCGAACGGGCACCGTACCGCAATGCCGTGGACAAGGATGCGGCGATCGAGGTCTCCGGCTATCTGAAGGCGGGCACGGACGATGAGCAGCAATTCCTGATGCCGCTGGCCTGGGG
>DATLGF010000513.1:0-2063 GCA_035540575.1 Noviherbaspirillum sp. | reverse complement strand
CCTTCATGGGCGTGATGGTGCTGCTGATTACCTCGCAGCTGCTGATGGGACGCGACAGTTTCTGGCTGCCGAACTGGCTGGTGCGCCGCTCGGTGTCGCGCAGCAAGCTGGACAAGGCGCTGCACTTGCTGCGACCGCCTGCGCGCTGGATCGACCGCGGCGTGCGCCCTCGCCTGTGTGCGCTGACCGGGCCACGGGGGGCGTGGTGCATCGCACTGACCTGCACGCTGCTCGGGCTGTCGATGCCGCCGATGGAAATCGTGCCGTTCAGCGTCAATGTGGTGGGCCTGATCCTGGCGACCTTCGGGCTCTCGCTGATCGGCCGCGACGGCCTGCTCGCGCTCGCGGCCTTCATCCTGACCGGTCTGCTCGCGGCCGGCCTGACCTGGTACGCGCTCGGCTGAAAGATTGATCCAGCGCAACCATCGTGAACAGCGTGACACGCATCATCGGCGCTTGCGAGAACGGGCTGCAGCATAGCTTTTGTAAATGTCGATCATAAAGATAATCACTTTTACAAATAGAACCGCGTTCGTTATGCTCTGTCCTGTCATTACCCGCAACCACATCACAACAGGAGTGAATACATGAAAACCGTAGGTGATAAGCTCGAATCGTTCTCCGTTACCGGCGTCAAGCCCGGCTTCAACCACCACGAAGAAAACGGCCAATCGGCGTTTGAACCCATCACCGAAAAATCTTTCCCCGGCAAGTGGAAGGTCATCTATTTCTATCCGAAGGACTTCACCTTCGTCTGCCCGACCGAAATCGTCGGTTTCGCCCAGCTCGCCAAGGACTTCGAAGACCGCGACGCCGTGCTGCTGGCCGGTTCGACCGACAACGAATTCGCCAAGCTCGGCTGGCGCCGTGAGCACAAGGACCTGAACGGTCTGAACCACTGGCAGTTCGCCGACACCACCGGCTCCCTCGTCGACCAGCTCGGCGTGCGCGAGAAGAGCGCCGGCGTGGCCCTGCGCGCGACCTTCATCGTCGATCCGGACAACACGATCCAGCACGTGTCTGTGAACAACCTGAACGTGGGCCGCAGCCCGCAGGAAGTGCTGCGCCTGCTGGACGGCCTGCAGACCGACGAACTGTGCCCGTGCAACCGCGAAGTCGGCGGCAAGACCCTGTAAGTCCCCTCCCCTGCGTTGCCGCGCCGCCGGCGCGGCAACGCTCTCTCCCTGATCTCAAGGAGCACGTATGGAATTCCTGAATGCGATCAAGTCGCAGATCCCCGACTACGCCAAGGACATCCGGCTGAACCTCGATTCAGTGGTGGCGCGCTCCAGCCTGGATCCGGCGGACGCCGTCGGCGCAATGCTGGCCTCGGCGTTCTCGCTGCGCTCCAAGACGCTGATGGACGCCATCCTGAATTCGGGCCAACTGTCGGAAACCGACGCCAATGCCGCGCTGACCGCGGCCGCGCTGATGGGCATGAACAATGTCTGGTATCCGTATGTCGAAATGGCTGAAGACAACGACCTGAAGACCCAGCGCGCGGAACTGCGGATGAACGCGTATGCGACGCACGGCGGCATCGACCGCAAGCGTTTCGAGATTTTTGCGCTGGCCTCGTCGATCATCGGCCGCTGCCACTTCTGCATCCAGTCGCACTACAAGCTGCTGAAGGATAGCGGGCTGACCGCCACCCAGCTGCGCGACATCGGCCGCATTGCCGCGGTGGCGACGGCTGCGGCGCAGGTGCTGTCCGCGCAAGGCGCGACCTGAGCGAAGCCCGGCGTCCCTGTATGAACGCGGCCGCGGGCCGCGTTTTTTTTTGGAGTCGATACGATGCTCGAAGAAGTTTTTACCCGTTTCGGCATGCAGGAAATACACAGCGATACGATCGAACGCCAGCTTGCCGAAGCCGGCGATCGCCTCGTATGCATCTTCTGCTGGGGCGAGGATTGCTTCAACTGCGAGGTGGCGAAGAAGGCCATGCTCGCCAAGCCGGAAGCAATCGAAAAGCTCGAACTGGTCTGGATGCACGGGAATGTCTACGCCGACCGCGCGCTCGGCCTCAAGTTCGGCCTGCACGGGGTGCCAGTGTTCGTGTACTA
>DATLGF010000512.1:0-9277 GCA_035540575.1 Noviherbaspirillum sp. | reverse complement strand
GTACACGTTCAGGTGGGTCGGCAGCGCATCCGGCGCATCCGTGGCGCGGTGCGCGACGAGCAGCACGTCGTCGCGCGGTTCGGCGAGGCCATGGACCGCGTAGTCGAGGTCCAGGCCGGCCGTCACGCTGCCGCCGGCGATCGACGCGTCGGTGATCAAGCGTACCGTCGAATATTGCGGTGGCACGGCGTCGCCGCGGCCGTCCATGAAGATCGCCGCCTGCTTGCCATGCTGCACGTCGAAATGCGAGGGACGCGGGCCGGCAAGGGTCCACGCCATCATGTTCGAGGCCGCCTTGTAGTCATGCATGTGGTCGCCATGATCTTCCTGCCAGATGCCGCCATCAACGAACTGGACCGCATCCTGGTTCTGCTGCATGACCACCGCATAGCGGCCGCCGGGACTTGTGTAGAGGGCGGAGGCCGGATTGGCGAGCGTGTGGGTGGCGTGCACCTGGCTGCTGTCCAGGTCATAGACGCGCACGCTGGCGGCGGCGTCGGCCGCAATCACGAGGCGGCCTGCGGTGTCGATGTGGTAGGCGTCGTCGTGGTGCCCATCTTCGTGACCGCCGCCGCCGCACGCTGCAAGGGCAATGGCCGCGCAGAGCAGTACGGGGGCAAGCAGGCGGGTCGTTTTCTTGTTGGCTGGCACGGCATCTCCATTAACAGGATGAAATGTGATGTTATATTATCACACTCCATTTGCCATGAACCAATGCGGTGATCGCGCTCACGCCGGCTCGCCTTCGGGCTCGGCGACGACTCCGTCGCAGCCGGGCATTTGCACCCGCTGCCCGAACCGGTACTCCTCGAACTGGTCGGCCGCCCACAGGTCGGCGAAGATTTCCCGCTCGGGGTGATGGATCACCACATAGCCGTGCGGCGAGTTCACACAGCCGCCGGTTCTCAGCTCGACTTCCTGCTCAGCGAACCGCCCGCTGGCCAGCAGCAGCTTGCGGTAGAGCTGCGCCTGGATGTGCGAGGGTACGTAGCCGCCTTGGGCGTTCCAGAAATAGGCGGTGTCCTTGACGAGGAAGATGCGGTGCGGCTGGAGGATGTATTCGCGCGTCGGCGCAACGTAGCGCGCGACCACCTCGTCGAAGATCGAGGCCGCGTAGTCATAGCGATCCGCGTGCGCGGCGTTGGCGCGCTGGTTCAGCGCATGCGCGTCGGGCGGCAAGGCGCCACGGATCGGGATCATGTACATCAGCACCAGCAGGCCGATGAACAGTCCGGCGTACAAGCCCGTGCGCCAGTCCGCCCAACCGCGCCGGCGCAGCAACAGCACGACGATGAAAAACAGGACCAGGGTGACCCCCACGATCACCAGCCCGTGGGCATCGCGGTCAAACAGCACGAACGCGATGAACGCCCACAATGCCCACAGGAAGATCACCAGCCCCGGCCCGAGCAACAGCGCGCGCAGATGGCGCGGTGAATCACGCTGCACCATGTCACACCTCCTGCCCTATCGACCGGTCTCGCGGCGAAAAGATCAGTGCCCGGGTGGTAAGCTAGCCACCTCCCGCTTCATTCCCTGCGTCAATGAACGACAACCAACTGCTCCGCTATTCCCGCCACATCCTGCTCGACGAGATCGGCATCGAAGGCCAGGAGCGCCTGCTGGCCGCCCATGCGCTCGTGATCGGGGCAGGCGGGCTCGGCTCGCCTGCCGCCTACTACCTCGCATCGGCCGGCATCGGCAAGATCACGCTGGTCGACCATGACAGCGTGGACCTGACCAACCTGCAGCGTCAGATCCTGCACACGACCGAGCGCGTCGGCCAGCCGAAAGCGCAGTCGGGCAAGCAGACACTCGCGCAGATCAATCCGGAAGTGGAGGTGGAGGCGCTGATCGAGCGGGCGGACGCGAAGCGGCTCGGAGAACTCGTTGCCGGCGCCAGCGTGGTGCTCGACTGCAGCGACAACTTCGACACGCGGCACGCCGTCAACCGCGCCTGCGTATCGCACCGCGTGCCGCTGGTGTCGGGCGCCGCGATCCGCTTCGATGCACAGGTCTCCGTATTCGATGTGCGCCAGCCCGACGCGCCCTGCTACGCCTGCCTGTTCCCGCCGGATCAGGCTTTCGAGGAAGTGCAGTGCTCGACCATGGGAGTGTTCGCGCCTCTGGTCGGCATCATCGGCGCGACGCAGGCGGCCGAGGCGCTGAAGATCGTCGCAGGTGTCGGGGAGTCGCTGGCCGGTCGCCTGCTGCTGCTCGATGCGCGCAGCATGGAGTGGACCGGCATCAGGGTGATGCGAAACGACGGCTGCCCGGTCTGCTCCGCGTCACGGTGAAGAATGCGCGCTGAATTGCATAGGCGTGCGCGAATCGCCGGCGTGTCCTGACGCGTCGAGCGCGGAGCTGCCGGACGCGACGATTCCTTCCCGGCCTGCTCTGGCGCGGTACTGCAGGTAGGCTTCGAAATGGCGCTGGCCAGCAGCATCGACGTGCTGCTGCGCGCGATGCGGATACTGCGCGCAACCACCCAGGGCGCTCGCAAGCAGCAGCCAGGATGCCGCGGCGCACGGCGCGCCTCTCCCTTTGATCTTCATCTTGTTTTCTCCTGCTGCGATTATTCGACGCGCAGGGAATGGACCGGTTATGTTGTATCAACCGGATGACGCGGCAGGACCCGCGATCGCAAGCCGGTCTGCGCGGCGACAAACCTGCTGCTAGAATCGACCGGCCCTTCGCCACCATCCAGCTCATGTCCGCCGCCGACGTCGTCAAGCTCGTCCTTCTTTCCGCAATCTGGGGTGGATCCTTCATCTTCCTGCGCGTCGCCGTTCCCGAGTTCGGACCGGTGCTGACGGCCTTCCTGCGCACCGCGCTGGCCGCGGCCGTGCTGTACGGATTCGCCCGCGCAACCGGCGTGCGCCTGCACTGGCGCGAGAACGTCAAGCCCTATGCAGCGGTGGGACTGTGCGCGGTGGCGATTCCGTTCTGCGCATTCTCGTTCGCCGCGCTGCATCTGCCGGCCGCGCACATGGCGGTACTCAACTCCACGGCGCCGCTGTTCGGTGCGCTGCTGTCGGTGATCTGGCTGTCGGAACGGCTCACGCTGCGCAAGCTGGCCGGGCTCATGCTCGGGGTGGTCGGTGTTGCGATTCTGGTCGGCGCGGGCGCGTTGGAACTAGGCGTCTCGACGCTGCTTGCGAGTGCGGCCTGCCTCGTCGGCTCGAGCGCCTATGCGGTATCGAGCATCGTGGTGAAGAAGACCGGACGCCCGGGCGGCATCCATCCGATCGCGATGGCGGCGGCCTCGCTGATTGCTGGCGGCATCATTCTTGCGCCTGCCGCTCCACTCGCCGTGCCAGCCGAATTGCCTTCGGCGCTGGCGTTCGCCTGCGTGCTCGGCATGGCGGTGCTCTCGTCGGGACTGGCGCAGGCGCTGTTCATTCCGCTGATCGTGAAAGTCGGGCCGACACGCGCAATGTCGGCGTCCTTCCTGATTCCGCTGTTCAGCATGCTGTGGGGTGCGCTTTTCCTGGACGAGCGGGTCGGCCCGTCGACCCTGGTCGGCGCGATGGTCGTGCTGCTGGCGATGGCGCTGGTGCTCACCGCGCCGCGCAGCGAGGCGGTCGCCGTGCTAGACGAGCGTACCCGGTAGGGCGCCGCGCAGCGCGTTGCAGACGATGATTTCCTCTGCCTGACCGAGATCGGCGCGAGTGAGCGTGCGTTCGCTCGCATTCCACGCCGGATCTGCCAGCAGCACGCTGCGCATGACGCCGGGCAGCACGCCGGCCGACAGCGGCGGCGTGTACCAGCGGCCGCCCAGGCGCACGAACACATTGCTGCGTGCGCCCTCGGTTAGCTCGCCCCTCTCGTTGAAGAACAGCATGTCGAACGCTCCCTGGCGCTCGGCTTCCCGCCATGCCGCGTCGTAGCGGCTGCGCTGCGTCGTCTTGTGCCGCAGGAACAAGTCGGACGAATCGACCTTCTCGTTCGCCAGCACCAGTTTGACCGGAACATCCAGCGGCGCAAGCGCCCCGGTTTGCACTTCGCACGCGCCGTCATGCTCCACGCAGAGCCGCGCCCGGAAGGCGCCATCTGCGGGCAGTTCCGCACAGGCTGCATCGATTGCGTCGCGTATGCGCAGCGCGTCGAAAGCAAAGCCGAAGTACGCGGCCGACTCGCGCAGCCGCGCGAGATGCAGATCGAGGTGGCGGCAGCGCCGTGCCTGCACAAGGATGGTCTCGATCAGTGCGAAGCTTGCGGGCAATCCGGTCAGGAAGCGGGCCTTGAGCCGGCACTCTTCGTACTCGTCGGCCGCGACGCTGTCATGCACGATGCCGGCGCCGACGCCGAGCCGGCCGCGCCGTACGCCCTGCGCCGGCGCGTCGAGGACGAGCGTGCGGATCGGCACCGACAGGCAGAAGTCGCCGGTCGCCAGACCATCTTCCGGCGCTTCGAACCAGCCGATCGCGCCCGTGTAGATCCCGCGCGGCTCGGACTCCAGCGCGTTGATGATCTGCATCGTCCTGCGCTTGGGCGCGCCGGTGATCGACCCGCACGGATACAGCGCGGCGAAGATCTGCGCGAGCGTCGTGCCCTGCTGCAGCCGCGCTTCCACGGTCGAGGTCATCTGCAGCACGCTGGCAAAGCGTTCGACCTGGAACAGCTGCGGCACGCGCACCGAACCGAACTCGGCCACGCGCCCAAGATCGTTGCGCAACAGGTCGACGATCATCAGGTTCTCGGCGCGGTTCTTCGGATCGGCCGCCAGTGCGGCCGCCCGCCTTGCGTCCTCGTTTGCGTCGCCGCAGGCGGGGGCGGTGCCCTTCATCGGGCGGGCGGTGAGCACGCCGCCGTCATGGCGCACGAACAGTTCGGGCGACAGCGACAGTACCGCTTTGCCGTCCGGCAGCGCGATCAGCGCGCCATAGGGAACCGGCTGGCGCGCGCGCAGCCTGCGATAGAGCGCGAGCGGCGTGCCATAGGCATCGAAATGCAGCCTGAACGTGTAGTTGATCTGGTAGGTGTCGCCGGCCTCGATCCAGGCATGGATGCGCGAAATCGCGTCGCTGAACGCTTGCGCGTCGACCGATGCACGGATGCCGGCCACGCCGGCCGGCGCGCCATCATCATGCGCGCGCAGCCATTGGTCGGTTTCTGTTGCATCCAGCAACTGGCATGAGGAAAACAGCAGGATCTGTGCGAGCGGCGACGCGGCCGCATCGTCGGGCAGTACCCCGTGCATGCGCGCGCCGAGTTCGTACTCGAACAATCCGACCGCAAAACGGCCGGCGGCGAGCTCATGCTGCATGTCGTCCAGCAGGGCCGGCAATGACCGAGCGGTGTAGCAGGCGAGCGTGCGCACCAGGCCTGTGTACAGGCGCGAGCGGCGCGTTTCTGCGCTGCTGTCGTCCAGCAAGGCAAAGCAGGCGTCGGGCGAAATGGCGTGCGGCACGGTGGGTTGGCGGGATGGCGAGAACGAGGGCGGCGAGGCCAGCCCCGTATTGTAAGCCTGGCTCAAGCCCGGCTCAGCTCCCCTTCTTCGCGAGGTAAATCCCCCACAGCAGCAGCGCGCCGCCCAGCATCTGCACCGGCAGGATCGCCTCCTGGAAAATCAGCCAGGCGGCCACCGCCGCGGTCAGCGGCTGGATCAGCAGGCTGACCGAGGATAGCGAGGCGGGCAGATGCGCGAATGCGTAGGCGATCACCGTCTGCCCGCCGATCTGGGCGACCAGCGCGAGGCCCAGCAGCGGCAGCCATCCGATCAGCGCGGCCGGGAAGAACGGACCGGGCGCGAGCAGCGCGAACGGCAGCAGCGCAAGCCCTGTGACCGTCGTGCTCCAGGCCATCAGGCGCGCGGTCGAGTAGTCGTTGCGCGCGTCCTTGATCACCAATTGGTAAGCGGCATAGAAGATTGCGCTGGACAGGCCGAGCGCGTCGCCGAGCAGCTTGTCCGGCCCGCCCGCCGCATTCGGCCCCACCAGCAGCGCCGCGCCGACAAGAGCCAGCACCATGCCGATGATGAAGATGCGGGCGAACTTGACCCGGTAGGCCAGCCAGAGCCAGAGCGCGATGAAGATAGGCGCGAAGTTCGACAGCAGCGTGGCATTGGCGACCGTCGTGTAATGCAGCGACAGGTGCCACAGCGCCATGTCGGCGGCGAAGTGCACGCCGGCCAGCACCAGCGCCTTGCTGAAGTCCGTGCGCTTGCCGGCCGCCGCATCCTGCCTGCGCACCGCAAATGCCCAAGCCCACAGGATTGGCGCCGCCAGCGCCATGCGCCAGAAGGCCGACGCGAGCGGATTGACATCGGACAGGCGCATGAAGATGCCGGCGAAGCCAATGGCCATGCCGCCGATCAGGAGCGTGGCAAAGGCAAAAACGGGGAAAGGTTTGGCGGAGGACATGGAGCGCGGCAGCGCAAAAAGAACGGAGTGTAACGGGGAATTGGCGGGTTGGCAGACGCGCCAGCAAGACTGCGGCAGCCTTGTCGTCCTGAACGCAGCCTAGGACCTCATCCATTGCCATAGCGGGCGCCGCTTGATCGAGCGGATGAGATCCTTCGCCTGCGGCTCAGGATGACAGGGTGGGGGCGATGACACCGACCTCCTGTCGTCCTGAGCGCCAGCGAAGGACCTCATCCCTTGCCATGCCGTACGCCGCTTGATCAAGCGGATGAGATCCTTCGCCTGCGGCTCAGGATGACAAAGCGGGGGGCAACGCACTGTATTCGAGGGCGTCGCAAAAGGACTTGCACTCAGCGCATCAGAAAGCCGATCTGCGCCTGCTCGGTCGGCTTCTGCCGGAACCCGCTCTTGGCGTAGCGGTGCCAGCGGCCGACCACGAAGCTGGTGATCATCGACGCGCGCGCGCCGGCGTCGACTTCGTCGGCGTCGCCCTGGGTCTCGGCCAGGCGCAGTGACTGGCGAAAGGCCATCTCGACGCGTTCGACGAACTGGTTCATACGCGCCTGCAGCCGCTCATCCTCGTTAACCAGCGCATCGCCGATCAGCACGCGCGTCATGCCGGGATTGCGCTCGGCGAAACCGAGCAGCATGCCGGCCATCGCCTGGGCCTGCGCGAGGCCGCTTTCCTGCTGCTCGTTGATCTGGTTGATGAGTCCGAACACGGTGGACTCGATGAATTCGATCAGGCCCTCGAACATCTGGGCCTTGCTCGCGAAGTGGCGATACAGCGCCGCCTCGGAGACGTCCAGCCGTGCGGCCAGCGCCGCGGTCGTGACCTTCTCTCCTTTCGGCTGCTCCAGCATCTGCGCGAGCATCTGGAGAATCTGCAGCTTGCGCTCCCCGGGTTTTGTCGTTGCCATGGTGTTATCTGGTTCGTATGCGCAGCCGATGCAGCGCCGCGGGCAATTGTGTGACCGATTTTACTTTGACATCCACATAAACGGGGCGCTTGGAAAACGCCGGCAGCGGACGATCCGCCGGAACCGGGCGCAAATGGGGATTGGACGCGAGGTACTGGGTTACCCACACCGTGCGCATGCCAAGCATCTTCGCCGCCTTCAGGTTGTCGAGCGTGTCTTCGACCAGGATGCAGCGGTGCGCGGCGGCGCCTTCGCGCCGCATCAGCTTGCGCAGCAGATGGCGCGACGGCTTGGGCCGCAGCTGGCGGTGCACGTGCATGGCCTCGATCGGAATGTGGCGCGCGAAGTGGCGATGCAGCCCGAAGTGGTGCAGCACCTCGCGCGAATACCGGCGTGGCGCATTGGTGAGCAGGACCTTGCGGCCGGGCAGCCGCTTGAGCAGGCGCGCCAGCCCGCGCTCGGCGCGCAGCATCGCCGGCAGGTCATCGAAGCGATGGGCCTCGATCAGGAACTCCTCCATCTTCACCTGGTGATACTTGACCATGCCCAGCAGCGTCGCGCCGTAGCGTTTCCAGTACGCCAGCCGCATCGCATTGACCACGTCCGGCGCGGCCGGCGTGCCGTCGCTGCCAAGCACGCGCGCCATGTAGGCATTCATGTTGGCGTTAATCGCCGGGAACACAGCCTGCGAGGCATTGTGCAGCGTGTTGTCAAGGTCGAACAACCAAATCGGTCGGGTCATCTGCTAGATTCTCGGCGGCCCGAGATGGACGGGCGGGGAGGAAAACATGAAATTATGGATGACGGCGCTGTTGTCGGCCGCGCTGCTGGCGCCGGCGCACGCGGGCAATGATGCAGCAGCGGCTGTCACTATACAAGCCGGCCGGGATGCGAGCGTCGCGGCACCTACGCGCGGGGCGCTGTACCGCGTGCGCCACGAAGGCACGGTCAGCTACCTGTTCGGCACCATCCACGTCGGCACGCCGGCTCACATGGTTCTTGATGCGGAAGTCGAGCGGGCGCTGATGCAGAGCCGCCGGCTGGTGCTCGAACTTGACGTGCGTGACGACGCGCCGGTACATCGCGCGCTCGAGAAGCACGGACTCTATTCGCCGGGGACGGGCATAGACCGGCATCTCGACGCCGACACCCTGCGGCTGCTGAAAGACGCGCTGGAGCGCTTCGGCCTCGCCTACGAAGCGGTGCAAGGAATGAAACCATGGCTGGTCGCCAATCTGCTGCAGGGCCTGGAACTGGACCGCAACGGCTTTCGCCGCCACTACGGCGCGGAGTACAACCTGATCGCCTTTGCGCCGGGCCACGCGGTGCTGGAACTTGAGACGGCCGAGTACCAGATGGCCTTGTTCGACGGCATGAGCGCGGCCGCGCAGGAGGAATACCTGCGCGAGACGCTGCAGGATCTGCAGGCGGGACGCGCGCTGCGCAAGGCACGCGAGCTGATCGATGCCTGGGCGAGTGCGGACCGCGACACGCTCGCCAGGCTTTGGCAGGAGTCGCTGACCGAAGGCAGCCGCACCGCCGAGTTCACGCACCGGGTACTGCTCGACGAGCGCAATCCGCTGATGGCGGACAAGGTCGAAATTCTGCTGAAGGAGCGAGAAAGCAGCTTCGTCGCCGTCGGACTGCTGCACCTGATCGGCAAGAACGGGCTGCCGGCCCTGCTGAGGCAGCGCGGGTATTCGGTGGAACGGGTGTATTGAATGCGGAATGCGGCTGGTTTGCCGCGAAGGTCGGGCGCAAGGGATCCTTCGCCGGCGCTCAGGATGACGGCTGCTTCACAAGCTGTCGTCCTGAGCTGCAGATGAAATCGGCTCAGTGCGACCGGATCATCGTCCCGAACGCCTGCTCGGTCAGCACTTCCAGCAGCAGCGAATGCTCGATGCGGCCGTCAATGATATGCACGGTGTTGACACCCGACTTGGCCGCGTCCAGCGCCGACGAGATCTTCGGCAGCATGCCGCCGGAGATCTG
>DATLGF010000511.1:0-5402 GCA_035540575.1 Noviherbaspirillum sp. | reverse complement strand
GGTGTCGCCGGCGGCGATGCGGCGGTCGGCCTCGGCGGCCTGCTCCATGGTCAGTTCGGCGTCGACGTGCAGGAAGGCGTTGAGGTCGCTCTGTTCGATGCGCTTCAGATAATGCTGGGCCAGTTCGCTGGCCGAGACCTGTCTGGCCTGCAATTGGGCGGAGAGTTGCTTGAGGGTGTGCTTGTGCATGGCGATGCGTTATTCGATGACCTTCGGGACCAGGTACAGCCCGTCCTCGGTGGCGGGGGCGACCTTCTGGTAGTCGTCGCGGCGGTCCGGTTCGGTGACGGCGTCTTCGCGCAGGCGCAGCGAGACGTCCTGGTAAGCGGCGATCGGATGGGACAGCGGTTCCACGCCGGCAGTATCGACGGCGCGCATCTGCTCGACGAGGTCGAAGATGCCATTGAGCTTGGCGAGCGTTTTCTCGCCTTGTTCATCGTTCAGGTCGAGCTGTGCGAGGCGGGCCAGGCGCTTCACATCGGAGAGGTTGAGTGACATGTCGAGTAGTGAAATGGACAAGGGTTCGGACGCGCGGATGCGGGTTTGCCAAAAGCATTCTTGTGCTGCCAAATGCTTGCAAAAACGGGTCGTTCAGCCCTTATTTCTGAGGTTTCCGTCGGCTAATCTCGGCGAGATTATAAGGTAGAATGTGCGGCTGCCAGCCGGGTCTGCAAGGCCTGCAGGCAAGGGGCGCGAGACCGTTCACCACCTATTTCAAAGTGCGCCGGGGCGGCGCAATCGGGACGATACATGTTTGGATTTCTACGCAGTTATTTTTCGAATGACCTGGCGATCGACCTGGGTACGGCGAACACGCTGATCTATGTGCGCAACATGGGCATCGTGTTGGACGAACCCTCGGTGGTGGCGATCCGCCAGCAGGGCGGCCCCAACGGCAAGAAGACGATCCAGGCCGTCGGCAAGGAAGCCAAGCAGATGCTGGGCAAGGTGCCCGGCAACATCGAGGCGATCCGCCCGATGAAGGATGGCGTGATCGCCGACTTCACCGTCACAGAGCAGATGCTGAAGCAGTTCATCCGCATGGTGCACGACTCCAAGCTGTTCAAGCCGTCCCCCCGCATCATCATCTGCGTGCCCTGCGGTTCGACCCAGGTCGAACGCCGCGCGATCCGCGAATCGGCGCTCGGCGCCGGCGCCTCCCAGGTTTATTTGATCGAAGAACCGATGGCGGCCGCGATCGGTGCCGGCCTGCCGGTCTCGGACGCCACCGGCTCGATGGTGGTCGACATCGGCGGCGGCACCACCGAAGTGGGCATCATTTCGCTCGGCGGCATGGTGTACAAGGGTTCGGTGCGCGTCGGCGGCGACAAGTTCGATGAAGCCATCGTCAACTACATCCGCCGCAACTACGGCATGCTGATCGGCGAACAGACCGCCGAACTGATCAAGAAGGAAATCGGCTCCGCCTTCCCCGGCTCCGAGATCAAGGAGATGGAAGTCAAGGGCCGCAACCTGTCCGAAGGCATCCCGCGCTCGTTCACGATCTCGTCCAACGAGATCCTTGAAGCGCTGACCGACCCGCTGAACAACATCGTCTCCGCCGTCAAGAACGCGCTCGAGCAGACCCCGCCTGAACTGGGCGCCGACATCGCCGAGAAGGGCATGATGCTCACCGGCGGCGGCGCGCTGCTGCGCGACCTTGACCGCCTCCTGATGGAAGAAACCGGCCTGCCGGTGATCGTCGCCGAGGATCCGCTGACCTGTGTGGTGCGCGGCTCCGGCATGGCGCTCGAGCGCATGGACAAGCTGGGTTCGATCTTCTCGTACGAATAAGCGGCACAGGCAGGCGCGTATTCGTTCGGGCGGCATCTTGAAAAATGGGATGAGCGGGCAGCGTGTGCCGGCGCGAGCCGGCGTCCTGAGGAATTTTCATTGAACGACACTGGCTCCGAGGTCATGGAGCGGGTCAACGCCATTTCTTGAACAGGCAGTAAATGGAATACAGCCCTCCGCCGCTTTTCAAACAGGGCGCCTCCGCCCGCGCGAAAGTGGTGATCTTCTCGCTGATCGCCCTGATCCTGCTGGTCGCCGATTCGCGCATGCGCTCGCTTGGCGCAATCCGCCAGGCAGTCGGCACCGTCCTCTACCCGATGCAGGTCGTTGCGCTGCTGCCGCGCGACGCCGCCTATGCCGTCGCCGGCTACTTCTCCACCGTCTCCTTGCTGCAGAACGAAAACCAGCAGATGCGCGCGGCGCGTACCGCCGACGCGATACAGCTTCAGCAGGTGCAGCAGCTTCTGGCCGAGAACGCCCACCTGCGCGGGCTGCTCGAAGCCAGCGAGCGGCTGGAAGTCAATACGATCATGACCGAGATCCTGTACGACGCCCGCGACGCGTTCACGCGCAAGATCGTGGTCGATCGCGGCACGCAGCACGGCGTCGCAACGGGGCAGCCGGTCATCGACGAAAGCGGGGTGGTCGGCCAGGTCACCCGTGTTTTCCCGTTCACGTCCGAAGTGACGCTGCTGACCGACCGCGACCAGGCAATTCCGGTGCAGGTCGTGCGCAGCGGCCTGCGCAGCATCGCCTACGGCCAGGGCCGCTCCGGCGCGCTCGATCTGCGCTTCATGCCGGTCAACGCCGACATCCAGAATGGCGACATCCTGGTGACTTCCGGCCTCGACGGCGTCTATCCTCCGGGGCTGGCTGTGGCCAAGGTGACCAAGGTCGAAACCCGTTCCAACGATGCCTTCGCCCGCATCGTCTGCCAGCCGCTGGCCGGGATCGACCGCAACCGGCAGCTGCTGATCCTGCTCACATCGTCCGAACAATTCCCGTCGCGTCCCGAGCCGGAGGGGCAGACGCGCGAGCGCGCAGCCCGCCAGCGACCGGCGCACAGCGTGCCGCCCGCAACCAATCCGCCGCAGCAAACTCCGGCCCCGCTGCCCGCCGCGACGCCCCCTTCGACGCCGACGCCAGGAGCGACGTGATGAACCGCCCCCACTACATCCTGCTGCCGGTCAATCCGCTGTTCATCACCGGCAGCCTGGTCGTCGCGTTCATGCTGAACCTCCTGCCCTGGGGGCACTGGTACGGCGTGCCGGACTTCGTCGCCCTCGTCCTGGTGTTCTGGAGCATTCACCAGCCGCGCCGCGTGGGCATCGGGATCGCCTTCCTGATGGGTCTCCTGATGGACGTGCACGACGCCACGCTGCTCGGCGAGAACGCGCTGTCGTATACGCTGCTGTCCTACTTCGCGATCATGGTCCATCGGCGCATGCTGTGGTTCCGCCTGCTCGGCCAGGCGCTGCATGTACTGCCGCTGCTGTTGATGATGCAGACGGTCCAGCTGGTCGTGCGCGTGGCGGTGACCGGCAACTTCCCCGGCTGGCTGTACTTCTCGCAAAGCCTGGTCGCCGCCGCGATCTGGCCGATCGTCACGATGATCCTGCTCGCCCCGCAGCGGCGCGCGATCAACCGGGACGAGACACGGCCGATCTGAACCGCGACGTCCGACTTCCATGACCGAGTTCAAGAACACCGAAAAGGAACTGCACAGCTTCCGCATGCGCTTGTCGATCGCCGCGGTGCTCGTGCTGATCTGCTTCGGACTGCTGTTTGCGCGTTTCACCTGGCTGCAGATGTTCAAGTACGAGGATTACGCGGACCGGGCCGAGAACAACCGCATCTCGGTACTGCCGGTACCGCCGAACCGCGGCCTGATCGTCGACCGCAACGGCGTGGTCCTCGCGCGCAACTTCTCCGCCTATACGCTGGAAATCACGCCTTCGAAGCTGCGCCAGCCGCTCGATGCAGTGATTGACGAACTGGCCACCATCGTCGAGATCCAGCCGCGCGACAGGCGTCGCTTCCGCCGCCTGCTGGAGGAATCGAAGCGCTTCGAAAGCGTGCCGATCCGCACCCGCCTGTCGGACGAGGAAGTCGCGCGTTTCGCGTCGCAGCGCTACCGCTTCCCCGGCGTGGACATCCAGGCCCGCCTGTTCCGCCAGTACCCGCATGGCGCGACCGCGTCGCATGTGATAGGCTACATCGGCCGCATCAGCCAGCGCGACGCCGAGCGCATCAGCAAGTCCGACGATGCGGCCAATTACATCGGCACCGACTACATCGGCAAGGAAGGCGTGGAGAAGCGCTATGAAAGCGTCCTGCATGGCACCACCGGCTGGGAAGAGGTCGAGGTGACGGCAGGCGGACGCGCGGTGCGCACGCTGTCGCGTACCGCATCGTCGCCCGGTCACAACCTGATTCTCTCGATCGACATCGAGCTGCAGAAGATCATCGAGGAAGCATTCGGCGACCGTCGCGGCGCACTGGTCGCGATCGAGCCAGCTACCGGCGACGTGCTCGCCTACGTCTCGATGCCGACCTACGACCCGAACCTGTTCGTTGAAGGCATCGACCAGCAGAGCTGGGACTTCCTCAACAATTCGATCGACCGGCCGCTGTTGAACCGTCCGCTGATCGGCACCTACCCGCCCGGCTCGACCTACAAGCCCTTCGTCGCGCTCGCCGGTCTCGAACTGGGCAAGCGCACGCCGAAATCGGCGATCGCCGACATTGGCTTCTTCATGTTCGGCAATCACCGGTTCTCCGACAACAAGCCGGGCGGCCACGGCATGGTGGACCTGTACAAGTCGCTGGTCGTCTCCTGCAATACCTACTACTACCAGCTGGCCAACGACCTTGGTGTCGATGCCATGCACGACTTCATGAAACCGTTCGGCTTCGGCCAGCGCACGGGCATCGATCTGGACAACGAGCGCGTCGGCGTGCTGCCCTCCACCCACTGGAAGCGTACCGCCTACAAGCGGCCCGAGCAGCAGCGCTGGTATGCCGGCGAGACGATCTCGGTCGGTATCGGCCAGGGATACAACTCGTTTACCCCGCTGCAGCTGGCGCACGCGACCGCCAACCTCGCCAACAACGGCGTGGTGATGCGGCCGCACCTGGTGAAGATCATCGAGCATGGCGTGACGAAGGAGCGCGAGCTGACCGTGCCGAAGGAGAGCTACCGCATTCCGCTCAAGCAGGAGAACATCGACGCGGTCAAGCGCGGGCTGGTCGGCGTGACCACCGAAGGCACCGGCGCGCGGCTGTTCGCGAACGCGCCGTACACCTCGGCCGGCAAGACCGGCACCGCGCAGGCGGTGGGCCTTCGCCGCGGCGAGAAGTACGATGCGAAAAAGATGGCCGAGCATCTGCGCGACCACTCGCTCTACATGGCCTTCGCGCCGGCCGAAAACCCGCGCATCGCGCTGGCGGTGATCGTGGAGAACGCCGGCTTCGGTTCGGCCGCGGCTGCGCCGATCGCGAAGATCGCATTCGACTATTTCCTGCTTGGCAAGCGCCCGGGCGATCCGCCGACGCCGGCTGCGGCGCAGGGGGCCGGCGCACGTCCGGCAGCGCCGGCCCCGCAGGCG
>DATLGF010000510.1:0-11703 GCA_035540575.1 Noviherbaspirillum sp. | reverse complement strand
GCTTCAGTAAGAGCGCTTCGGTTCCTTGCGCCGGCGGCGCGGGGAACCGTATCAGGCTCGGTAGGCCGGATTGCCGGCCTGCCCTGAAACTTCAAGCGAACAAAAAGGTTCCATCATGGCAAACACTATCCACGTAGACGTCGTCTCCGCCGAAGAAGAAATCTTCGCCGGCGAAGCCGAGTTCGTCGCGTTGCCGGGTGAAGCGGGCGAGCTGGGCATCTACCCGAAGCACACGCCGCTGATCACGCGCATCCGTCCGGGTGCGGTACGCATCAAGGTGCCGGGCCAGGAAGAAGACGAGTTCGTGTTCGTCGCGGGCGGCATCCTCGAAGTGCAACCGAACGCCGTGACGGTCCTGGCCGATACCGCGATCCGCGGTCACGATCTGGACGAGGCGAAGGCGAGCGAAGCGAAGAAGCTGGCCGAGGAAGCGATGGCGAACAACGAATCGTCGATCGACTACGCGCGCGCGCAGGCTGAACTGGCCGCGGCGGTCGCGCAATTGGCTGCGATTCAGAAGCTGCGTCAAAAGCGCTAGAACGCGTTGGCAAGCCGGAAAGGCTACGATCGAAAGGCAGCTTCGGCTGCCTTTTTTTCATGGCGCGGACGTGAACCGCCGCGCCTCTGAACCTGCAGCCGTCGCCGGCGTGCGCTATTGCGTATAGAGCACGCTGCCGCGCAAGTGCTGATCGATGCGTTGCATCACCGCGCGGCGTTCCTTGTACTGGTCGACATTGCAAGAATGGCGTCCATGGTCAAGGATGAGCTCTCGCCATCCGCTCAGCCGATTGCCGTTCACGGTATATCGCGCTTCAAAGACGATCCCGTCGGCGTGCTCCTCCCGCGCGTCCTTGGGGATGCGAAGTATATCGAAGCCTGGATCCAGGTTGAGCTCGAAGTCCTCACGAAGGCGCACAGGCGTGCAGGTCATCGGATGGCGCCGGGCCTCCGCCGCGTAGTTCCCCATGTTGCTCAGGATGTACAGGGGCAGATTCAATGCAGGGTGGGGCGCGAGGCTGCCTGCTGCTGGATCGACGATCAGGTTGCGCACATTCTCCAGGTCCAATCGCATCGATTGCTGCTGGCGCTCGCGCTGCACGGCTGGAAAATGGATGAAGCCGCGTCCACTAAGCCTGCTCGTTTCAAGAATGCGCTGCACCGCGACGCTTCCCATGCCTGCGGGGATTTGCTGCAGCCGATCCTGAAGCAGCGTCGCTGCGTTGCCCGAGCCTTCCACCTCGATCACCGCATCGGCCGATCCATCACGGGCAATCTGCCATACGGATTTGACTATCAGACGGTTGTCGTCTGCGCGAAACGCCGGCGTGCGCATGCGGTGCGAGCCTTCGGCCATCGCGACGACGGCCGGCTTGTCGGCGGCGTTCCAGGGAAGCGAACCGAACGGGATTGTGCTCGCCGTAGCATCGGCAAACAAGTCGAGTTCCGGAATGTAGACGATCACATGGTCAGTGCCGACGGGCAGCTCAGGGAGCGCGTATTCGGGGGCGGTGTACAGCAACGCGGGCGCGGCCTCGATGCCGACCGCCTTGAGCAGGGCAATCATCAATAGAGTCTGGTCCTTGCAATCGCCATAGCGTTTGCGGAGGATGTCTTCCACCTCATGGGGAACGTAGCCCCCGACCCCGGCATGCACAGCGACGTAGCGGATATTCGAACGGATCCAGTCGTACACCGCGCGCGCCTTCTCGTGGCTGGTAGCATGGCCCTTGGTAATCCGCTGCGCCAGTGCGCGGACAGCCGGCGTGGTTTCGCTTTTCTGCCGGATAGGCTCGGCGAATCGCAGGGCCCAGGCCTCATGATCCGGCAGGGTTGTGGCATACACCCTGGGCAGCCACTGCAGCGAGTCAGCCCAGTTCTGCTCAATCGGGAAAGCCTGGTGCTTTCCCTCGATGATCCAGACGTCCAAACCGTCCTCCTGGTTCTTGCGAGCGTCGTAACCGGCGGCAAAGACATGCAGCCTCAGTGCTTGCGGAGACTCGATGCGTACCTGCTCCTGGAGTACGCTCTCCCATGGATAGGCAAACCTGGCCGCACTGGCCCAGCCCGGCAGCGCGGTCCGCATGCTTTTTTTCCGGTAGCGCCAGACGACGCTGTCGCCTTTCTGCACGTCGGGATAGGTCAGCTGATGCATCTCCACGCTAGGCAAACTTACGGCTGTCCCTCCGACTGCCAGGCCACGCTGCACCAGCACCTCATCCGGGTGTACCAGCAGCTTCCGGCCATCCGCCTTGAGCGTGTATGCCTCGAGAATGCTGAAATCCTCCAGCTCGGTATTGAATGAAAAGCGCTGGCGGCCGATCTGCACCGCGCCCTCATCGCTGAGCGCGCGACGCTGAACCCATTGCTCTTCATCCAGCGTCGCGTTCTCGGAGAAGCGCCAACGCGTTTCGGCCTTGACGATCTCGCTGGGCAGGATGTTCAGTTGGTTTGCTTGACTGAGTGGCGGCTGAAGCAGCGCCAGCAGCAGCACATGAAATGCAAACGGCAGGCGCTTGTGCGCCGCTCGAGGCAGGCAAAGGGGGCTCACGGACAAAATCCTCATCCAATCGAAATGGTAGTGGGACGCAGCGTCGGGCCTGGCGTGATCGCCCGCCAAAAATGCGAAAAAGATAACACGCACGGAAGCGTGATTGTCACCCGGCTAATAAACGGATGACCTCTCCTGACGGGGCCGCAGCGTCAAGATTGCTGCAATACCTTGGCAAGCTGGAAAGGCTAAAATCCACGGGAAGCCTCGGCTGAAATGCTGCCGGCGCACGCAACTGGCCCCGAATTGTCTTCGCCCGTCGAGCGCCCTGAAGCAGGTCCGCCGCCCTGGAATTTCCGTTCCGCCGAAAGGGCGGGCGCCGCCCGGGCGCAACCGACTTGGGCAAGCGCTTGAGCGAATGGCATTCCAGCTTAAGCACTCAATTTTTGGAGCAACATGACCGTACCCACCGACATCTCCCGCCTGCTCAAGGACTCCCGCACGATTGCGGTCGTCGGACTGTCCGCCCACCCGGATCGCCCCAGTTATGAAGTCGCCGCCTACATGCAGGCGCAGGGGTACCGGATCATTCCGGTGAATCCAACGTATGCGGGCGCTCACATTCTCGGTGAGCATTGCTACGCCACGCTCACCCTGGCGGCGCAGGTCGTGTCGGCGGAGGCGGGGAAGATCGATATCGTGGACTGCTTCCGGCGCCCCGAGCACATCGCTGCGGTGGTGGACGAGGCGATCGCGATCCGCGCCGGCAGCGTTTGGATGCAGCTTGGCATAGAGGATGCGGTTGCAGCGGAGAGGGCGCGCGCAGCCGGGCTGGAGGTCGTGATGGACAAGTGCATCAAGATCGAACACGCGGCGCTGGTCGCCGCCCGCTGAACGGCGATGCGCGACTACCTGCCGGAACTGGTCGCGCTGCCCTTGCTGCCGCTGTTGCTCGCGCAGGGCCGCCGTACGCGCCGCATCACGCCGCGCCTGCCGGAGGCGCCGGGCGCGACTGACGGGATCGCCGGACGCCACTTCAACGCCGCGCCGCTGCGCATGCTGGCATTCGGCGAGTCGCCGGTGGCGGGGGTGGGTGTGCAGTCGCACGAGGAGGCGATTACCGGATGCCTCGCGCAGGCTCTGGCCGCGCGCTTGAGGCGTCCGGTCCACTGGGAGGCGCGTGGCCAGAACGGCGCCACGGTGCGCGACGCGATGGGAAGCCTGCTGCCGCACGTGGCGGCGCAACCGCAGGACCTGGTCCTCGTTGCATTCGGCGTGAACGATACGACGGCGTTTCGCAGCGCCGGGCAGTGGCGCCAGGACGTCAGGGATCTGCTCGACGCGCTGGAGGCGCGCTGTGCGCCGCGCCTGATGCTGGTGTCGGGCGTGCCGCCGATGGGGCGTTTTCCGGCGCTGCCGCAGCCGCTGCGGGCGGTGATGGGCCTGAAGTCCGCCAGCCTGGATCGCGTGCTGCGCGCACTGGTGCGGACCCGCGCCAATACGCTGCACGTTCCGCTGCCGTCCGGCCTCGACGGTCCCGGCCTGATGGCGCACGACGGTTACCACTCGTCGGCTGCCGGCTGCAGCGCATGGGCCGCCGTCCTGGCCGATTCATGCGCCGCCGCCTTCGGCCACTCTGACTAAGAAGCCCAAACAAAATGCCGATGGCAAGGCACGCCGCCGCAGACAGTACGTGTAGTACGGCAAGGGGGCGCAACGCCGCCAGCCGCCTTTTGTTGGGGCTTCTAGCTGGCCGGCGCGCGTGCGCGCGTGGTAGCTTTGCAATCGCCCCTACCGGGCGCCTACAAGAACAATCATGGAATTTCTTTTCAATCCCACCTTCTGGGAAACCGCCAGCTATGTCGTGACGGTCGTCGGCCTGCCGTTCGCGATCTTTCTGTTCTTCTACGAGCAGCGCAAGGAGCGTGACAACGAGGACGAGGAGGCCTACCAGCTCTTGCAGAACGCCTACAACGAATTCCTCGAAATCGTGCTTGCCAATCCTGATCTGCAGCTGCGCAGCACCACGATGCGGGCCGACATGACGGATGAGCAGCGCGAGCGCGCCTTGATCATTTTCGAGATGCTGATCTCGCTGTTCGAGCGCGCGTACATCGTTTCCTATGATGACAACCTCTCGGGGGTGGCGCTGCGCCGCTGGAATTCGTGGGACGACTACATGCGCGAATGGTGCCGGCGCGACGACTTCTATTTCCTGCTGCCACATCTGCTGCGCGGGGAGGATCCGGATTTCGCCGCCTATATCCGTCGCGTCGCAGACGAGGAGCAGTCGACCAAGCTGCTCGGCTAGTGTTTTGCGGGATCAGGATGATCGGCGCGCGATGTCAAGCCGCCGGTGCAGGGACTGAGTCGGCGCCATCGGCGATAATGTCGGATTGATCGAGAGCCGACCATGCCGAACAACTTTCCCCCGCTGAAAAACGACACCTTCCTGCGCGCGCTGCTGCGCGAGCCGACCGACTACACGCCAATGTGGCTGATGCGGCAGGCCGGGCGCTACCTGCCCGAATATTGTGCAACACGCAAGCGCGCCGGCTCCTTCCTCGGCCTTGCGAAGAACCCGGACTTTGCCACCGAAGTCACGCTGCAGCCGCTGGACCGGTACGCGCTCGATGCGGCAATCCTGTTTTCCGACATCCTGACCGTGCCCGACGCGATGGGCCTGGGGCTGTACTTCGCCGAAGGCGAGGGGCCGAAGTTCGAGCGCCCGCTGCGCGATGAGCAGGCAGTGCTCGCGTTGAAGACGCCCGAGCCGGGCAGCCTGCAGTACGTGTTCGACGCGGTCACGCAGATCCGCACCGAGCTGGGTGGCCGCGTACCGCTGATCGGCTTTTCCGGCAGCCCGTGGACGCTGGCCTGCTACATGGTCGAGGGTGGCGGATCGGACGACTTCCGCCGCGTCAAGACCATGCTGTATCAGCGCCCGGACCTGATGCACCACATCCTGAAGACGAATGCCGAGGCCGTTGGCGATTATCTGAATGCCCAGATCGAGGCCGGGGCCCAGGCGGTGATGATCTTCGATACCTGGGGCGGCGTGCTGGCCGACGGCATCTACCAGCAATTCTCGCTGGCCTACATGCGCGACGTGCTTGCCCGCCTCAAGCGCGAGCATGACGGCGCGCGCATCCCGGTGATCGTATTCACGAAGGGCGGCGGGCTGTGGCTGGAAGAAATCGCCGCCATCGGCACGGATGCTGTCGGCCTGGACTGGACGGTCAATCTTGGACGCGCAAAGGCGCGCGTGGGCGACAAGGTCGCGCTACAGGGCAACCTCGACCCGAATGTGCTGTTTGCCGGCCCCGAGCAGATCCGCGCGGAGGTGCGCAAGCTGCTGGCTTCATACGGCGCGCCCGGCCATGGTCACGTGTTCAACCTTGGCCATGGCATTTCGCAGTTCACGCCGCCGGATGCGGTGTCGGTGCTGGCCGAGGAAGTCCACACGGCCGGGCGTGCGCTGCGAGCGGAAAGTGCTGCGCCGGCCTGACTCTCTTGTTGTACAGAATCGGACCGTCACCCTCTCTTTATTCACAGAACCGCAGTTGTGCGGCGCAATGGCACTGCTCGGGGGGGCGCGTGGGGCGGCACCCCGGCAGACCATCTAAGTCATTGAAAATTCACGGATTTATCCAGCGTCAATGCGCCAGAGCGCTGCCCTGCTGCGAGACCATGTCGACGGCAGCCGCAGTTGCTCGGCGGATGTTCACAAAGTTATCCACAAGCTCGCATGCCCTTGAAAAAGCCGCTGCAAAATCGGGCACTTGTGAGACATTTTGAGGATTCACTTGAAGTTTCCGAGGCGGTGCGGAAGGAATTGCCAGGCGAAGGCAAGGGTGGGATCCCACTTGTTCACAGCGAAATACTTGCTGATTCGCCATGAGCGCGGGAAACAATTTCTCACACCAACTTTGTGGCATCCCAATCGATGCAGCTAAGTGCTTGATTTAAAAGGGGCGAAAATTTGCTTTTCAAACGGGCAATCTGTCGAAACCCGCATGAAATCGAGCGTTTCCAATGGGTACGCCGCATTTCTCCACAAAGTTATCCACAGCTTTTGTGGATAGGGGAAAAAGTCCTTTGGAATCGCGGCCTTAGAACACACTCCGAAGATTCGCATTAAGTCGTGGAACATCGCATTCTTCAAGTCGCGCTCGATACGCCGCTCGATACCTTGTTTGACTACCGCTGGTGCGGCGAGGACGGAGAGCCCGAGCCGCAGGCTGGCCAGCTGGTCCTGGTGCCGTTTGGCCGCCGCGAGAGCGTGGGGCTGGTCGTCCGCGTCGGCGACGCGAGCACGCTGCCCGTCGATAAGCTCAAGGATGTGATGGCGGTCCGGCGCCAACTGCCGCCGGTATCGCCGCATTGGCTGGGCTTGTGCGCCTTCGCGGCCGACTACTACCAGCGTCCGCTTGGCGAGGTGGCGTTGCCGGCGTTGCCGAAGAACCTGCGCACCGCGACCACCGTTTCGCTGGACCGCGCACTGAAAAAGCTGGCGGGAAGCGAGCATGGCGATGCCTGCTGCCCGTCGCAGCCGCCGGTGCTCAATCCGGAGCAGCAAGCTGCCGTCGATGCCTTGGCCGAGGCGCGCGGTTTCGCCGCGATGCTGTTGTACGGCGTCACAGGCAGCGGCAAGACCGAGGTCTACCTGCAGGCGGCAGCCAGGGTGCTCGCCGCGGCACCTCCGGACGAGCCGACGCAGATCCTGATCCTTGTGCCGGAAATCAACCTGACGCCGCAGCTCGAACAGAACATCCGCGCGCGCTTTCCGGACGTGCCACTGGCGACCCTGCACAGCGGCCTGGCCGAAGGGGAGCGCCTGCGCCACTGGCTGGCCGCGCACCTTGGCCACGCGCGCATCATCCTCGGCACGCGGCTGGCGATCCTGGCGTCGCTGCCGCACCTGAAGCTGATCGTCGTCGACGAGGAGCACGACCCGTCTTACAAGCAGCAGGAAGGCTTGCGCTATTCGGCACGCGACCTCGCAGTGTGGCGCGCGCGCCAGCTCGGCATTCCTATCGTGCTCGGCTCGGCCACGCCGTCGCTGGAGACCTGGCACCATGCCGGGAGCGGGCGCTACCGCCGCCTCGAGCTGCGCCGGCGGGCCTCGCGCGCGGCGGTCCTCCCGGCGGTGCGGCTGATCGACACCGAGCGCGACAAGGCGGGCGAAGGATTGACCGCGACGCTGGCCGCCGCGCTCAAGCTGCGGTTGGAGCGCGGCGAGCAGTCGCTGCTTTACCTGAACCGGCGCGGCTATGCGCCGGTGCTTTCCTGCGACGCCTGCGGATGGATTTCCAACTGCCCGCGCTGCACCGCCTTCATGGTCCTGCACAAGCCCGAGCACAGGCTGCGCTGCCACCATTGCAGCCTCCAGCAGCGTATCCCGCGTTCCTGCCCGACCTGCGGCAACGTCGACCTGCAGCCGCTGGGACGCGGCACCCAGCGTATCGAGGAAAGTCTGCAGCAGCTGTTTCCGCAGGCGCGCATCCTGCGCATCGATGCCGATTCCACGCGCAGGAAAGGCAGCGCCCAAGCTGCGTTCGACAGCGTGCATCGCGGCGAAGTCGACATCCTGATCGGCACGCAGATGGTCGCCAAGGGCCATGACTTCCGCAACTTGACGCTGGTGGGGGTGCTCAATCCCGACACCGCGCTGTTCTCGCACGATTACCGCGCGGCCGAGCGCCTGTTCGCCCAGTTGATGCAGGTATCGGGCCGGGCCGGCCGGGCCGGGCAGAAGGAGGGGGGCAGCGCCAGCGAGGTGCTGATTCAGACCCGCTATCCGCAGCATCCGCTGTATGGCGCGCTGATCGCGCACGACTATGACCGCTTTGCGCAAGGACTGCTGGAGGAGCGCCATGCGGCGGGCCTGCCGCCGTTCGTGTACCAGGCGCTGCTGCGCGCGGAAGCGCGCGAGCTGCAGGCGGCGCTCGATTTCCTGACCGACGCCGCGTCCTGCCTCGAGCATCCGGGCATCGTGATCCATGAGCCGATACCGATGACGATCACCCGTGTGGCAAACGTCGAGCGCGCGCAACTTCTGGTCGAGTCGGCGTCACGGCCGGCGCTGCAGGCCTTTCTCAAGGAGTGGATGCGGCTGTTGCGCGCGATGAAGGCGCGCGCGCGCTGGTCGCTCGAGGTGGATCCGGTCGATATCTGACCGTAGTACCGCCACCGAACGCCTAGCGCCGCAGCCGTCGGACGACGCCGCGAGCACTGTGCAGCAGATGCCCGATCGGGCCTTCGCGCCGCGCCGCCAGTTCGGTCAGCCAGGCGCGTGCCGCCCGCGTCCGGCTCGCCCAAGCGGTGTGTGCGATGCGGTGCAGGTGACGCAGCGCGCGCAGGCGCGAGCGGTAGACGACGACGCGGTCCAGTTCGCGCTGCTCGCCGCCGAGCAGGAGCTTGTGCGGCTCGCGTCCCCACATCAAGTGCAGCTCGCGTCCGCCCCGGCCGATGCAGGTACGCACCAGCTCGTAGCCGCCGATCAGGCCGAGGCGGTAGTCGTTATATGCTGGATCGTGCGCGCGCAGGTACGAGAAATAGTTCGCGCCGACCTGGTAGACGATGGCGCCGCCGACGATCCTGTCGTCGATCGTCGCCACGCCGATCAGGCCGCAGCGCCGCACCAGCTTCAGGATGCGCGCCTCCTGCTCGGCGTCGACGCCGGAGACCTTGCCCTTGGCAGTCATGCGCGCGCGGTTGAACGCAATGATCGCGCGCACATGCGCTTCCGGGATTGCGTCGCGTTCGTAGACGCGATAGCGGTAGCCCGGGAAGGCTTCGGTGAAGCGCTGCATGTAGCGGCGCATGTTTTTGCGCGTGGTCTTGCCCAGCGCGGCGAGCCAAGCTTCTTCGTTCCTGGGCAGCACGATCACGGTATCGTCGGTGCAGTGGACACGCTGGCAGGGCAGGGCCAGCCCGTCCAGGGCCGGGTAGATCGCATTGAAGCAGATCGCGTCCAACGCAGCCGATCCGGCGAACACCGTATCGGCGAAACGGCGCACCGCGGCGGCCGTCACGGTGATGGCTTCATTGAGCACCCGCACCTCGCGTCCTTCGATGCGGTACAGCCACAGTTCGATGATTTCGCCATGCCGGCTCGCGACCCAGGTGCTCACCCCGCGGGTCGAGCCTTCGATCTCGAGCTGGGGCATCGATGCATAGAAGCTGCCGTACAGTCGCTCCATTTCGCGCTCAGCGAACGGAGGAATGCTGTTCTCGTACACCTTGACTTCAACGTCGGCGTCATCCGCTGCCCGCGCCAAACCCACATGCGCGGATGCAACGACGGCGCTGCCGTGCTTGTATCCCATCATGCATACCCCATCATGCCTGGCACCCGTTGTGAAACCGGATGCCGTCGCATCGCAACCGGAACTCCATCTGGAAGAGGGGCAGCAAGCGCCCATGGTTCAGGCCGTCTCCATGTCTTTTGGCCGGACGCAAGCATTCTGCCGGGCACGCGGCCGCCCGCTATACTTCCGGCATCGCATGAAGGGGAACACGATGGAACACCAAGCCGCCTTTCGCCAGGCCCGCGCGTCCGACCTGCCGGCTATCGTTGCGATGCTCGCCGATGATGCCCTCGGCGCCGCGCGCGAGCGCGTGAGCGACCCGCTTCCCGAGTCCTATGCAACGGCATTTGCGCATATCGATGCCGACCCGAACAACGAGCTGATCGTGGCAGAGCGGGACGGCATCGTCGTTGCCATGATGCAGCTGACCTATATTCCTTCGCTGAGCTACCAGGGCAGCTGGCGTGCGCTCATCGAATCCGTCCGCGTGCACGGCTCCATGCGCGGTCGGGGGCTAGGCCACGCGCTGATCCACCATGCAGTCGAGCGTGCCCGCGCGCGCGGCTGCGGGATGGTTCAGCTCACCACGCACAAGTCGCGCACCGACGCCCACCGCTTCTACCAGGACCTCGGCTTCGTCGCTTCGCACGAGGGCATGAAACGCATGCTCGACACACCCGCCCGGGCACAGGATGTTTGAGCTTGCGCAGCAGCGTATGCGCCGACGTACGCTGTCACCGCTTCGCTACACCGCGTCGGCCCTTCGCAACGACGGGCGATTTCGCCTGCTCGTTCGCGGTGCGTGACGCCCAAACGTCTTCCATTCGATACAGCCCGCGCTTCCTTCCCCTCCACTTCGCTTGGTTTCCCGAATGACCAGCGGTGGCACGCTTGTTGCAACTTCCGAAGGTTGTGCATGCCGCCGCATCGGCTGCACGTGAACGGCGGCTTCTCGATCGATCTCGCGGAACTGCCCGATCCGCTGCGGAAGGTCAACACGATTTTCTGCATTCCGGTTCGACAATCAGCTTGAGCGTGCGGGCTGACCTATTAGGAGGAGACACCATGTTGAAGCGATACCTTGCGGCATTCGCCGCATTGACGGCGGCTGCAGGCGCCACACGTGCCCAGGACTTGCAGACGGTAGACCAAGCAATCGAAGCGGCTTTATCCCCGGTATCGGATTTCATCGCCGGCATCATCTTCTATTCCGTGCCGGTTGCCGGTACGGAGTTTCCGATGATCGTAGGCTGGCTGATCATCGCCGGCACGATCTTCACGCTGTACTTCGGCTTTCACCAGTTCCGCGGCTTTGGTCATGCCATCGCGTTGACGCGCGGCGACTACTCGGACAAGCACAAGCGCGAACCCGGCGAGACCTCGCATTTCCAGGCCCTGTCGATGGCGCTTTCCGGTACGGTCGGCCTGGGCAACATCGCCGGCGTTGCGGTGGCCGTGAGCATAGGCGGCGCCGGTGCGACCTTCTGGATGATCCTCGCCGGCCTGCTCGGCATGGCGTCCAAGTTCACCGAGTGCACGCTGGGTCTGAAATACCGGAACCACAATCCCGACGGCTCGGTGTCGGGCGGACCGATGTACTACCTGTCGAAAGGGCTGGCCGAGCGCGGCATGGCCGGCCTCGGCAAGGTGCTCGCGGTGGTTTTCGCGATCTGCTGCATCGGCGGCGCGGTGGGCGGCGGCAACATGTTCCAGGCCAACCAGGCCTATCAGCAGGTGGTCAATGTCACCGGCGGGGCCGACAGCATCCTGGCCGGCCGCGGCTGGGTGTTCGGCCTGATCCTCGCCTCGGTGGTGGCGCTGGTCATCATCGGCGGCGTACGCTCGATCGCCCGCGTGACCTCGCGCGTGGTGCCGTTCATGGCGATCCTGTATGTGGGCACC
>DATLGF010000509.1:0-6547 GCA_035540575.1 Noviherbaspirillum sp. | reverse complement strand
ATGGCAACCGGCGCCATGCTGCGCGCGAGGCGCTGGATCTGCGTCCGCAAGTCGCGCATGACGTCGGATTCGCCGATCAGCCGGGCGCTCTCGCCGCCGGACTTGGCGCGCGTTCCGGGCGCGCCGGCGTCCTTGCCCAGGCGCAGCGCCGACTGGACCATGAGCCGCAGCTCCTCCAGCCGCAGCGGCTTGCTCAGGTAGTCGAACGCTCCCGCCTTCAGCGCGGCCACGGCGTTGTCGGCGCTGCCGTAGGCAGTAATGACGGCGACCGGCGGATGCCGGGGCCTGGACGACAATTCGCGCACCAGGTCGATGCCCAGGCCGTCCGGCAGTCGCATGTCGGTCAGTACCAGCGAGAACTCCTCGTGGTCGAGCGCCGCATATGCCTCGGCCAGTGTCGCCGCGCAGCTCACCTCCAGGCCCATCTTGAGCAGTGTCAGTTCAAGCAGTTCGCGCAAGTCGGCTTCGTCGTCGATGACAAGGATGCGGGGCGAAGTCATGATGGCAGGCTAGTTGGCAAACGTGATGACGAAACGTCCGGTGGGTTCGGCGCTGCCGGGATCGGAGCGGTATTCGTAGTCGAGCATGGCGCCGTTGTTCAGGCACAGCTCGCGGGCCACGTAGAGGCCCAGGCCGGTCCCCTTGCTCGACGTCGTGTAAAAGGGTTCGAACAGATGCGCGCGCACCTGCGGCGTGATCGGCGTGCCGTCGTCCTGCACGTGAATCTCGAAGCGACCCTTGCGGGGACGCCGGGCACGAACGCGGATCGATCCGGGACCGCCGCTCGCGTAACGCATGGCATTCGATAGCAGATTGACGACGATCTCGCGCAGGTGCAGGGGATCGAAGTGCACCCGGTACCCGCGCATGTCCTCGATCGAAACGACCGACGGGTCGAGTGACTGCGCGGCGCAGAACTCGGACACGATCCCGTCCAGCACGTCTCCCAGCTGCAACGGCTTGTCATGCACCTGCGCCTTGCGCGACAGCTTCAGGATGTCCTCGATCATCCTGTCCAGGCGCAACGCGTTCTCGGTCACGATTGCCAGCAGGCGTGCGTGGGTGGGATCGACGACGTCTTCACGCAGCAACGACGCCGCATGCGATATCGCCGAGAGCGGATTGCGCACTTCGTGCGCGATGCTGGCCGTCAGGCGGCCCATCGACGCAAGTTTGAGCTGCTGCGCCTGATTCTCGATCTCGCTCACGTCGCGCATGAAAATCACGCTGCGCTCTTCGTTCGGTTCGCCGGTCTCCACTTTCATGAAGCGAAGTTTCAGGTGGGCCGCAAGCGGGTATTGCGGACCATGCGCCTCGTCTGAGGAGCCCGACGCCGGCTCGGACTTGACCATCACGAAACAGCTTCCGTCGACCTGCCCCGAATCGGGAAATCCCGATTTCCAGGATTTCAAGGCTTGCACGATCGGCGCAAGTCCGGCGTGCTCGCGCAACCTGAATCCTGTGTGCAGCGTAGGCTGGCCGAGCATGCGCGCGGCGGCGGGATTGCCGGTCATCACCTCGGTCTTCGGCCCGACGACGAGTACGCCCTCGTTCATGTCGGCGACCACGAGGCGGTTGATCGCTTCCTGCAAATGCAGTTCGCGCCCGCGCTTCGCCGCCAGATCCTCCTGCCGGATCAGGTGCGCGGCCAGGCGGTTCACCATGTAGGCCGCGGCGAAGAATGCCGCGCCATACAGCCCTGCCTGGGAGGTACTTGCCGCACCGGCCGAGCGCAGCATCTGATAGCCGCTCTCGCCGAGCAGGATCAGTGTGACAACGGACACGGTGAACAATGCCAGCACAAGCGGGGCGAGAATCGCGCAGCCGGCCAGCGGAAACAGATAGAGGATCGCCATGCCGCTGCTCGCGCCGCCCGCCGTGACGTACAGCTTGGTGATCATCGCGATATCGACGGTGAGCTGGGCGAGCAGCTGGGCCATGAAGTGCTGGCGCACATACAGGGAAACCAGTGCGAAGCCGAGCGCCGCGGCCAGGTAGATGGCGCCGAGCTCCCATCCGAGTGCGACGGCGAGGGTGCGCGCCTCCTTGCCCGGATTGTAGGTGAGGTAGAGCAGAAGCAGCACCGTGATGACGATGCGCGTGATGCCGAAGGTCTGCAGCGAACGCCAGAACGTGTCACGCGTGCCCCGCGGCAAGGGAACGGCCGCGTTCAACATGTGCATGTCCTGCGCCAAGAGGCACGGCCAGGGGCAAGCATCGTGGAGAAGGTCACTACGGTGCGCATCTCAGTCGCAGCCGAGACGGCGGTGCTCGCTGGAGCAGAACACGCGGCCAGACTGGTCGCCGACCGATTCCGAGACAGGTACATGAACACCGCAGCGCGCGCACTGCACCATCGGCTCGGCCTGCTTCCCGTCACCCGCCCGACGACCGTCTCGCCCCTCGCCCGGGGTCGCCGACCTGCGCACATGCAAGACCCACAGCACGACAGCGGCGATGAGCAGCGCCCACAAAAGAAACTTCATGCGCTGCCTCTCATCAGCACCACCTCCAGCACGAAGCGCGTTCCGACGTAGGCCAGCAGCAGGGTCGAAAAGCCGGTCAGCGTGAAGCGCAATGCCGTCTTGCCGCGCCAGCCCCGCCACACGCGACCGGCGAGGAGGATGCCGAACAGGAGCCATGACAGGAGCGTGAAGACATTCTTGTGATCCCACTTGAACGCCGTGCCGAACAGATATTCCGAAAACAGCACCCCGGAAAACACGGTGAGCGTCAGCAGAACGAAACCCAGTGCGATCAAGCGGAACAGCAAGCGTTCCATCGTCAGCAGCGCGGGAAGGCGATCGATCGCAAGCCCGAGCCAGTTGCGACTGGCGCGGGCGGAATGCCCATGCAAGCGCGACTCCTGGAGCGCCATCAGCACCGCGTGGAAAGCCGCGATGGTGAGGGTGCTGTATGCAAGGATGGCAATCGCCACGTGCCAGGGAAACAAGATCGAGCGCCCCTCCAGGGGAACTACGGTGCCGGGAAATGCAAGCGGCAGCAGGACGGTCAGCGCCGCGGAAGGCAGCACGAGCACGCGCATCCCGTCCAGCGCCATGTTGCGGTTTTCCAGCCAGTAGGCGGCCACCGAGATCCAGAGCGTGGCCGACAGGACCGCAGCGAAGCCGACGCGCAGCGCGGCCGGCCCGATGAAATCCAGGCCGAGCGCGGCGCCATGCAACAGCCACCCTGCAGCTGTGACGATGGAAATGGCGGTGCGTTGCCTTGACGGCAAGAGCGCGCCGACGCCATAAAGAAGAGCGGCAAGGACGAAAAACGTGGTGTGCATCGTCACGAAGTGGGAAAGCAGGCCACGAGTGTACACCACCGGTGCACGGTTCCCGAGACCCTCGTTGCGCCCTATTCCTGCGCGCGACTGCTGCCGAGCTGATATTTTTTCAGCTTGTCATACAGCGTCTTCTTTGGAACGCCGAGCGCTTCCGCCGCTGCCGCGACGTTGCCGGCATGATCCCCCAACGCTTCGGCAACCAGCATGCGCTCGTACGCATCGACGCGCTGAGGAAGACTGCTTCCCTCGTCCCTGGGCTCGGCTGCCACCGATCCGATCACGCCGAGAACCAGACGGTCGGCGAAATTGCGCAACTCGCGCACATTTCCGGGCCAGTCGCGCGCCTGCCATTGCGCCATCTGGGCGGCGCTCCACGTCGGAACCGGCCGGTGGTGACGCAGCGCCGCGCCTTGTGCGAAGTGAGCCAGCAATAGCGGTATGTCCTCGCGCCGTTCAGCCAGGCGCGGCAGGTCTATGCTCACCACGCCGATCCGGTAGTACAGGTCCTCGCGGAATCGCCCTTCGGCGGCCAGTTGCAGGAGGTCTGCCTTGCTCGCTGCAATGATGCGGCAGTCGACGTCGATCGGATCGTTTCCACCGAGGCGCTCCAGGCGCCGCTCCTGCAGCACGCGCAACAGCTTGATTTGCAGGACCAGCGGCATGGTCTCGATCTCGTCGAGGAACACCGTGCCGCCATTGGCGTACTCGAGTTTGCCGATACGCCGCTTCTGCGCACTGGTAAACGCGCCGGCCTCGTGGCCGAAAATCTCGCTCTCGAACACCGATTCCGGCAGCGCGCCGCAGTTGATCGCCACGAACGGGCCCTTGCGCCCGCTCGCCGCATGCAGGTGGCGCGCGACCACTTCCTTGCCGGTGCCGGTCTGTCCATTGATCAGCACGTCGGCGCTGGTGGGTCCGATGGCACGGATCAGCTTGCGCACCCGCTCGATCGGAGCGGATTCACCGATCAGCCTCGGCATGTCCGGATGGGCGCTCCAGGCCGCCTTCAGGCGCCGGTTGTCCAGTACCAGGCGGCGCTTTTCCTGGGCGCGGCGCACGGTTTCGAGCAAGCCTTCCGCGGCGAACGGTTTCTCCACGAAGTCGTAGGCACCGGCGCGCATCGCCTCCACCGCCATGCTGACGTCGCCATGCCCGGTTACCAGGATGACGGGCAGCTCGGAATCGAGCGCCACCACGTCGGCGAGCAACTCGAGGCCGGAGCGTCCGGGCAGGCGCACGTCAGTGACCAGCACGCCAGCGAAATCCTCGTGCAGCCAGCCGCGGGCCTCTTCGGCGCTGGAACAGGCATGGACGGTGAAGCCGCCCAATTCCAGCGTCTGCGCAGTCGCATGGCGCAAGGTCTGCTCGTCTTCGACCAGCACCGCCTCAAATGTTTGCAACACGTTTTCCTTCCTCCGCTCCCGCCGTGCACGGATCGCCCGGCGCCAACGGCAGGTCCAATTCGAATTCCGCCCCGCCTTGCGGGTGATTGCGCGCGCTCAGTTTTCCATTCATTGCCTGCACGATCGACGACGAGATTGCCAGTCCGAGGCCCAGGCCCTTGCCGGACGGCTTGGTCGTGAAGAACGGTTCGAACAGATGCTGGCGCACCTCCTCGGTAATGCCGGGTCCGCTGTCGCGAATCGTCACCACCGCGTACGCTTCGTCGCGGCGCGCGTGCAAGGCCACGTTGCGCTCGGCGCCATTTTCCACTGCATCAAGAGCGTTTCGCAAAAGGTTGATGAGCACCTGCTCCATCCGCACGGCATCGCCCGTCACCGGCAGGGCTTCGTCGATCTCGATTGCGAGCGCCGCTTGGTGGCGGCGGAACTCGCTATCGAGGAGCGCCGCCGAAGCATGGATGATGCTGGCGAGATCGACTGTCGCCACGGTGTCGCGGCTCTTGCGCGCAAATCCCTTCAGCTGGGCGATGATCGCTCCCATGCGCGCCGCCGCCGCGCTGATCTGGCTCAGGTTGTCGCTGGCGGCGTCGGTGCGCCCGCGCTGCAGGAAGGTGACCGCGTTATCGGCAAACGCGCGGATTGCCGCAAGAGGCTGGTTCAGTTCATGCGTGACGCCGGCGGCCATCTGGCCCAGCATCGCCAGCTTCCCGGCCTGCACCAGTTCATTCTGTGCGGTGCGCAGCATCTGCTCGGTCTGCTGCAGCGTCGCGTAACGCGCTTCGAGGTGGCGGTTTGCCTGCAGCAGTTCCTCGGTACGCTGGGCGATCTTGCGGTCCAGCTCTTCCGCCGCCTGTTGCAATGCACGCCGCGAGGCCCGGCCTTCTTCGAGCCGGCGCGCGCGCTGATGATTGGCCCACCATCCCAAGGCGACCAGCGACAACAGCAGCGCCGCCGCGAGCGCCGCATACCCGGCTCCGCGCGCAGCGCGCTGCTGCGATGGAAACAGCATCAGCTGCCATCCGAGCCGCCCCACCTGCTGCGACACGTGCCCGCCGAAACCGGCTTGCTGTTCCTTCGGCAGCGCGGAAATCGGAAGTATGCTCTTGCCCACATATTGGAGCGTGCCTGCCAGGTATCGGCGGTCGCCTTCGTCGATCTGACGCATGCTGTGATACCGCCACTCGGGACGGTTGCTGAGGAAGACCACTCCGATCCGGTCGGCCAGCGCGATCGGATCCTCGCTGCTGCGCCAGCTCTGCTCGAATTCCGTCAGGCTGATACGCACCGCAATCACGCCGGCCGGCTTCGCAAGGGGCGCGCGCGCGCCGTCCGGGTAGACGGGCTGGGCAATGAAATAGGCAGGCTGGCTGGTGACGCTGCCGATACCGTAGAAGTGACCGGCGCGTCCCTCGATCGCATCACGAAAGTAGGGGCGAAATGCAAAATTGCGGCCGACGAAGGTTTGCGCGGTGTCCCAGTTGCTCGACACCAGGGTGTTGCCCTCGGCATCCATCAGATAGATGGCGCTGACCTTGGACAGCTGCTGGATCGACTGCAGCGTCTGGTTCAGCTGGCCGGCCAGCTGCGCATTGCGCGGATCGGCGAGCAGGCGCGCCAGGTTCGGGTGAAAGGCAATCGCTGCCGGCAGGCTCTCGAAGCGTTCCAGCAAGGACTCCAGGTCCAGCGCAATGATCTGGAGTTGCCGAGCGCCGGCGGCATGAATGTCCTGGCGCATCCTGTGTTCGGCTGTCGCATAGACGCCGGCCACGATGGCGACAGCGACCATGAGCGCCGCAATGCGGGCAGCGCCCCGCCTGGCGCGCGTGCGGGGGTTCATCGGCAGATCCAGTTC